>NZ_JBEOWI010000018.1:0-135487 GCF_040296005.1 Kitasatospora sp. NPDC002551
GTGGCTTCTGTCGGGCGGGGGGGTTCTGGGGCGGGGGGGGGGGCGGGGGCGCGGCGCGGGGGGGGGGGGGGGGCCCCCCCCGCCCCCCCCCCCGGCCCCCGCGGGTGGTCAGGCCGGACCGGATCGCTCGACGTCGCCCGATCCGCGCGGTGCCCGCACCGCCGCCTTGTGCAGGGTGCGCAGGGCCACCAGGAGCAGCCCGATGTCGTCCAGCAGAACCGGGTCGGGGAGCAGGTCGACGGGGCTGATCAGGTAGGCGACGGACGCCCAGAACAGGACCTTGGCCGACATGGGGACACCGGTCGACGCCAGGAGCTTCCGGGCCCGGACCAGCTTCACGACCAGGACCACCGCGACCGCCAGGGACACAGCCAGCAGAGCGCCGGCGACCCACCACAGAACGCCGCTACCGTCCACCGGTACACCTCCCGCTCGCACCCGCACCGACCCGCCTCCGGCGGGCGGAACGGCCCGGGCGGGCACGCACGCGCTCGCCGCACGGCCCTGCCCAGGGTACGGGAGGTCCGGCCCGGTCAGGCGTCGAGTACTCCGCCCGCGCGCCTGACGACCGGCGCCTGCGTCGACCACGGGAAGTTGATCCAGTCGTCGGTCCGCTTCCACACGTATTCGCACTGCACGAGGCTGTGCGACTTCTCGTAGATGACGGCCGAGCGCACCTCGGCGACGTGGCCGAGGCAGAAGTCGCGCACCAGCTTCAGCGTCTTTCCGGTGTCGGCGACGTCGTCGGCGATCAGGACCTTCTTGTCGGTGAAATCGATCGCCTCGGGAACGGGTGCCAGCATCACGGGCATGTCGAGGGTCGTGCCCACGCCCGTGTAGAACTCGACGTTCACGAGATGAATGTTCTTGCAGTCCAGCGCGTAGGCCAGACCTCCTGCGACGAACACACCGCCGCGGGCGATGCTCAGGATGAGATCGGGCTCGAACCCGTCATCCGCCACCGCCTGCGCCAGCTCGCGCACCGCCCGGCCGAACGCCGGATAATCCAGGACCTCACGTACATCGCTCACCTGCACATTCTCCACCTTCCTCGGCCCACGACGACCACCGGCCTCCGGGGACCGCAGCACGGCGGGCCTCGTCCCGGGCAGCGGCAGGCAGGCTAGGACAGGAAATTCTTCGGCTACGACCCTCTCAAGTGGGGGTGTCACACCGTACGGAGACGAAGATTCTTTCGCCGTGCCGGGCCTGCCCGGGGAGCGTCAGAACTTGCGCGCCTGGGTGACCTGGTTCAGGTGGACGAGCACGTCGTAGGCCCGGCCGAGCGCGAGCCGCGGCATCGGGTCGTCGACGAAGACGGAGCCGGCGTCGTAGGTGGGGCGGGTGACGTCCAGCCAGTCGCGGGCCGCGCGCGGGGCGGTGCGCAGGTCGAGGTAGTAGTCGCGGTAACGGACCTGGTCGAGGGTGTACTCGTTCATGTCCGGGGTGGCCGCCGGCACCGTGACGGTCTTCCAGGCGCCGGTCAGGATCTCGTCGTTGGTGAGGAAGGAGCCGCTGTCGAAGGTGAAGCCGATGGCGACGTAGTCGCTGCCGTAGGCGTCGCGCAGGTGGGAGCCCTGCGGCTTGGGGTACAGGAAGGTGTCGGTGGCCAGGTAGCCGGTGTGGCCGTTGTGCGCCGACAGCAGCACCTTGCCGCCGGTGCGGCGCTGCCACCAGGCGGTGGTGTCCGCCATCACCCGGTCGCGCAGCTGCTCCGCGGCGGAGACGGAGGCCGGGTCGGTGAGGTCCAGGCCGGCGAAGGCGAAGGTCTGGGCGATGTTGCGGGCGTGCTGGACGGCCCACTCGTGGGCGTCCTCGCCGGGGGCACCGGTCGCGGTGACCAGGTCGAGGGCCTGCTGGGCCCTGGCGGCGTTCTCCCGGCGCTCGGCGAGCGGCAGCCGGAGGTAGCCGAAGACGTCGTCGAAGGGCCGCAGGCCCGCGTAGAGCCCGTCGAGCCGCGCGACGGCGTCGGGGCGGACCTCGCGCACATAGGAGGTGACCCGTTCGAAGATCCGGTCGCCCAGCCTCGGGGCGCCGATGTCGTCGCCGACGAAGTGCAGCGGGCGCTGCGGGTGGCTGCGGTTGTGGGCGCGCATCCAGTCGATGAGGTCGGCGAACTCCTCGCGCTCCCAGGGGCTGCCGCCCAGGGCCTCCTTGACGACCTGGCGGGCATCGCCAGGACCGCCCTGGACGTACTCGTCGACCAGCAGTCCGCTGGTCCAGCTGGTCTCCAGGGCGAAGGTGGTGAAGCCCTTCTCCTCGACGAGGTGGCGGAACAGCCGGTGCTTCATCGCGAAGAACTCGTGCGAGCCGTGCGTCGCCTCGCCGAGGCCGACCACCGCGGCGTCACCGATCATCGCGTCCAGCGCCCGGAGGTCGGCGGTGCGGGCGCCGGGCTCCGTCGTCCGCAGCGGCTGGGCGACGCTCTCCAGCGCGCGCACGACGGCGGACCGCCGCGCCGTGGCCGCGTACCCGTCCGCCGGGGACACCGGGGGCGCCGAGGACGCCGGGGCCGCAGGGACCGCCGGCGCTGCCGGGGACACCGGCGCCGCCACCGCCGCCATCGGGGCCAGGACGGCCGCGGCCGCCACCGCCGCCGTCGCGGCCAGCAGTCCGCGCCGTCCGATCCGCTTGTTGCCTGCCATGCCTGCGATCACTCCTCGACTCGACACAACGCCGACGACCTCGGCGTTCAGTGAGTCGATCTTCGCGTCGGCGCCGCCCGCGGCGCGCTGGGGACGGCCTCCGACCTGCCTGGGGGAAACCCCCCGGCCGGATCCGGTGGCCGGCCGGAAGACCGGCGGCGGCCCGCCGTCCGTTACAGGGCGCGCAGCGCCCGCTCGCACTCGCGGCAGCGCTGCTCGGCCAGGGCGGGCGGGTACCACGGCTCGCCCAGACCGGGGCGGAAGTGCGCGTGCTCCATGTCTCCGGTGTCCCGCCCGCACAGGGTGCTCGGCAGCGGGTCCTCCGGCACGTCCGGGTCCGATCCGGCGGCGTGCACGGCTGCCACGGCGGGCTCGACCCCCTCCGGGCCGAGCACCCGGCCGGGGTCCAGCTCGTAGAGGACGACGATCGAGGCCATGGCACGAGGATCGGACGCCCGGGCCTCCCGGACACCCCGGGGTGGGCTGTTCGTGGTCGCCGCGCCGGTGCCGGGCCCGTAGTGCCCGGCGGAGCATCGACCCAAACCGGGACCAAGCGCATCACCGGCCCGGGACCTTGGGTCCGCGATCAGGTCCCGGTCGGCCGATTCGCCGCTCCCCCGGGCGCGGCAGTGTGGTGATCACGGCGCAGCCGGCCGGTCCGCCGGGGTGTCACCCGATCGGACCAGCCGCGTTGCCGCCGCAGGCGCCGTTGGCAAGCGTGGGCGAGGACCGTCGGCGCGCGAACGGCCGTACCACCGATCGAAGGACTGCACGTGTACTGGAGCAGCGGGAACTACGAAGCGTTCGCCAGGCCGCGCAAGCCCGAGCGGGCCGACCGGGCCAGTGCCTGGTTCGTCGGCGCCGGGCTGGCCTCGCTCGCGGGAGCCGCGTTCCTGGTGCGCGACGCGCAGGTGCCGGGCGAGCGGATCACCGTCCTGGAGCGGCTGCGGCTGCCCGGCGGCGCGCTGGACGGCATCAAGGAGCCGGAGAAGGGCTTCGTGGTGCGCGGCGGCCGCGAGCTGGAGGACCACATGGAGTGTCTGTGGGACCTCTTCCGCTCGGTGCCCTCGCTGGAGGTCGAGGGCGCCTCGGTGCTCGACGAGTTCTACTGGCTGAACAAGGACGACCCGAACTTCTCGCTCCAGCGGGTCACCGAGCAGCGGGGCCGGGACGCCCGCACCGACGGGCTGTTCGCGCTGAACGACCGGGCGCAGAAGGACCTGGTGCGGATCTTCCTCGCCACCCGCGAGGAGCTGGAGGGCAAGCGGATCGACGAGGTCTTCGGCCGCGACTTCCTGGACAGCAACTTCTGGCTGTACTGGCGGACCATGTTCGCCTTCGAGGAGTGGCACGGCGCCCTGGAGATGAAGCTCTACCTGCACCGCTTCGTCCACCACGTCGGTGGCCTGCCGGACCTCTCCGCGCTGAAGTTCACCAAGTACAACCAGTACGAGTCGATGGTGCTGCCGCTGACCCGCTGGCTGATGGACCAGGGCGTGACCTTCCGTTTCGAGACCGAGGTCACCGACATCGACTTCGACCTCGCGCCCGGGCGCAAGCGGGCCACCCGGATCCACTGGACCGAGGCGGGCAAGCCCGGCGGCGTCGAACTCGGCGAGGACGACCTGGTGTTCACCACCATCGGCTCGCTCACCGAGAACTCCGACAACGGCGACCAGCACACCCCGGCGCGGCTGAACGAGGGCCCGGCGCCGGCCTGGGACCTGTGGCGGCGGATCGCGGCCAAGGACCCGGAGTTCGGCCGCCCGGAGGTGTTCTGCGGCAACATCCCGCGGAGCAAGTGGGAGTCGGCCACCGTCACCACCCTGGACCCGCGCATCCCCCGGTACATCCAGCAGGTCGCCAAGCGCGACCCGTTCGGCGGTGGCGTGGTCACCGGCGGCATCGTCACCGCCCGTGACTCCTCGTGGCTGCTGAGCTGGACGGTCAACCGGCAGCCGCACTTCAAGCAGCAGCCGGCCGACCAGATCGTGGTCTGGCTGTACTCGCTCTTCGTCGACCGCCCGGGCGACTACGTCCGCAAGCCGATGCAGGAGTGCACCGGCGAGGAGATCACCCAGGAGTGGCTCTACCACCTGGGCGTTCCCGAGGCGGAGATCCCGGAGCTGGCCGCCGGGGCCGCGCGCTGCGTCCCGGTGATGATGCCCTACGTCACCTCGTTCTTCCTGCCCCGCAAGGCCGGCGACCGGCCGCAGGTGGTGCCGGACGGCGCGGTGAACTTCGCGTTCATCGGCCAGTTCGCGGAGACCGGCCGGGACTGCATCTTCACCACCGAGTACTCGGTGCGCACCGGCATGGAGGCCGTCTACCGGCTGCTGGACGTCGAGCGGGGCGTCCCCGAGGTGTTCAACTCGACCTATGACGTGCGCAAGCTGCTCGCGGCGACCAGCCGGCTGCGCGACGGCGCCGAACTGAGCCTGCCCGGACCGGAGTTCCTGCGCAAGCGGCTGCTGCACCGGCTGGAGGCGACCGAGGTCGGCGCACTGCTGGAGGAGTTCGGGCTGATCGACGAGGGCCGGTAGCGCCGGCGCACGGCTCCGGGTGTCCACCGGCCGCGTGGCCGGTGGACCCCCGGAGCCGTGCTGCGGGTCGGTGGCACCGTGGATCGGCAGTGGTGGGCGGATCAGTAGTAGTGCTTGCGTCCGCCGACGGCGTGCCCGAGCGCACCGGCGGCCCACAGGACGAGGCCGATGACGAGCAGGACGATGCCGATGGTCCAGAGCAGCGTGACACCGGTGATGAAGCCGATGATGAGCAGAATGACGCCGAGGATGATCACGGGAGCCTCCCGATGGGTGCGGGCGGGCGGGGCGCCGGAGGGCCGGTGACCCGCCGGTCCCCGGCCCCGCCCCTGCGCTGCGTGTACCACCCTTCCCGGTGCGCAAACGCGGCCCTCGCGCGGAATCCGGCAGCGGCCGCTGCGGGCAGCCCGCTCAGGCACCGCGGGGCGCCGGTGCCGAGGCATCGCTGAACAGCACCCGCCGCTCCTCCTCGGTCAGCCCGCCCCACACCCCGTACGGCTCCCGGGTGGCCAGGGCGTACCGGCGGCACGGCACCCGCACCGGGCAGCGCGCGCAGACCGACTTCGCGTGCTGCTCCCGCTCCTTGGCGGCGGCGCCGCGCTCGTTGACGGGGTGGAAGAAGATGCTGCTGTCGACGGTGCGGCAGGCCCCCTCCAGCTGCCAGTTCCACTTGTGGTCCACGGCGCCGGGGAGGCGGGAGATGTCGGTCACGGGAGTCCCTTCCTGGTCACTCGACGGCGGTCGGTGTCGCGGCCTCCGTCTAACCGCGATCCGCCGGTTCATGCCGCCGGCGGGCCCCGGACCTGCCGTTCAGGCGGAGAGCAGGTCGCTGATGCAGCGGTCCCAGTCGATGCGCTCGGACTCGGAGCCCACCGGGACGGCCCGCCCGGTCGCCCGCAGGAAGCGGGCCAGCGGACGCACGGGGGCGTTCAGCAGCGCCACCCCGGCCCGGCCGCCCAGCGCGATGAAGACGTGCTCGCCGGTGCCGCTGGGTTCGATGTGGACGTCGCCGTCGCCCACCGGCCCGCGCAGCCCGGCCGCCAGCAGGTCCCGGGCCAGCACCCAGACGGCTTCCTCGGCGCCGAAGTCCAGCCGGACGGCGAAGGGGTCGCCGGTCTCGTAGCGGCACTCGACGTCGAGGTCCCGTCCCCGCGCCTCCCCGGTGATCAGACGCATCCTCAGCTGTGCCGCCACCACTTCCGACATCGGCCCCGCCTCCCGCCACTCCTGCTGCCGAACCCTGTGCGCACCGTCTGCCCCGGCGCGCCGTGGTCATGCGGCCGGGCGGCGGCGGGAGTGGCGGGCGTCGTACGAGGCGCCGAGGGCCCGTACCACGGCGCGTCCCGCGAGCGCGCCGCCGTAGACGGTGTAGCCGACGCCGATCAGCCAGGACTGAACGATCAGCACCGCTCCGACCGTCCCGTAGGAGACGGCGTTGGACACCAGCAGGGGCGCGAAGACCACCCGGGAGAAGGCCCGCAGACCCGCCAGTCCGGCCATCGTCGCCACCGCGCCGGGCAGCAGCTCCCGCGCGGGCACGCGCCCGGCGAGCAGCAGGCGCTGCAGCCACCAGAACAGCAGGACGCCGCCGACGGCCGACACCACGATGCGGAAGGCCGGCTGGACGCCCGTACGCTGCCAGGGCGCACCGCTCCAGGCGGCCAGCCCGAGGTACCCGACCAGCCCCACCAGACCGAGCGTCTGCCGCCAGACGGCGTGCCACGGGCCGCGTTCCAGGTCCCAGATCCGCTCGTAGACCCCCTGGACGGCGGCCATCAGGGACACGCCGAAGACCACGAGCGCGGCCAGGCCGAAGCCGGTGGTGGTCGAGAGGATCTGCCCCCGCGAGGCGAAGAGCCGGCGGACCGCGTCCGCCCCGCGCCCGGTCAGCCCGAGGCCGTCGGTGATCCATTCGGCGATGCCGCTGCCCCGGGCGGGATAGGCCGCGGCGATCACGATCAGCAGGGGTACCAGGGTCACGAAGAACAGGGCCGCGAAGGCCATCGAGCGCTGGAGCAGCTCGACGGTCCGGCCGTGGCGCCACAGGTCCGCCGCGGCCGCCCGCAGCACCCGCCACCAGGTGGCGGCGAACCGTACCGGCGGTGCCCCTCGCACGTCAGCCCCGTCCCTCGCGGCGGTGCCGTGCGGGCGGGGGCGCTCCGCCCGGCGGCACCCGGCGGCGGTCCGGGCCGTGGACGGGGCAGCCGGCCATGGCCGATCCCTCGCTTCCTGCGGTCGTCCGCGTGCTTCCGCGCCGCGTCTGCCCGGCCGGGGCCGGGGTAATCCCCGTCGGTCACGGCCGGTGTCCGTTCCGGGCACGCGGGCACCGGCCGTGACCGGCGGGCGCGGCCGGGCCGCTCCGCCCGTTCCACGGGATCTCGCCCCGGTACGGCGGGATTCGCGCGTCGGCCGGTGGGCACGGTCGCCGCATGGATGAGAGCCACGACCACGACGCCGAGGTGGCGCGGCACCTGCTCGGCCAGGAGATCGGCAGCACCTGCCAGGAGCTGCCGGCGTGCCGCCGCTGCGCGCTGGCCGGCTACCGCGCGGTCGAGGGGCCGGGAGGGGGCGGGCCCTTTGGCCCGGCCCGCCCCCTCCCGCCCCGTTCGCCGCGCGGGCGCCGGTCAGGCGTCGCGCAGGAAGCGCGCGGTGTCGACCTCGGCCCAGATGGTCTTGCCCTGGCCGTGCGGCTCGGCGCCCCAGCGGTCGGCGGTCCGCTCCACGATGAACAGCCCGTGACCGCCGGGCAGGGCCGGGTTGTGCGGCTGGCGCGGGGTGGGCATCACCGGGCTGCGGTCGCTGACCTCGATCCGCAGCCGGGCCCCGGTGACGTCCAGGACCAGCTCCAGCGGGCCGTCGCCGTGCAGCATCGCGTTGGCCACGAGCTCCGCCGCCAGCAGCACCACGTCCTCCACGACCCCGTCGTGGTCGCCGCTCCCGGCCGCGGACGGGTACCACTCGGCGAGCGTGCGGGCGGTGAAGCTCCTGGCGTGCGCGACCGGCTTGGGGAGCGCGGCCAGCGTCAGCCGCCTGCGCTGGCCTCCCGGCGGCGCCGCGGGCCCGGCCTGCTGGGGGTCTCCGTCCAGGGTTCCCCGGCTCAGCGTCATAGGAGGGCACCCTTTCGGATCGACGGCGGTTCCGCAGGGTCGGTTTCCCGGCGGTTCCGGAATTATGCCTGCCGCCGGACCGGTCGGCGCGTGCTCCGGCTCATCCCGCCAGGGCCGCGTCGACCGATTCGTGGATGGCGAACACCGTCCGCGCGCCGGTCAGGTCGAGAACCCGCATGACGGTGGGCGGAACGGCGGCGAGCCGCAGCTCCAGTCCCGCCCGCTGGGCCGCGAGGCGGGTGCGCAGCAGGACGTTCAGCCCCGAGGAGTCGCAGAAGCCCACGCCGCGCAGGTCGACCACCACGGCGCCGGTCCGCCCGGCGACCAGCTGCGCGAGCGCCTCGGCGGCCGGGGCGAGCGTCTCCACGTCGAGGTCGCCGGCCAGGGTGCAGACCACCGCGCCGTCGGGCCCGGAGCGGGTTTCCACCACCAGCTCGGGGCGGGGTTGGGAGGCGGCCAGCACAGTGTCTCCCCAGTCGTTGTCGGATGGCGTCATCGTCGTCCCCTCCATGTCCGTGCCTTCCGACCTTACGGAGGTCGCGCCCGTCGGCCAAGTGAGGGGTGGTGGAGCGGGGCCGGCGCGCCCCCGGGCGCCGTGCCGGCGGGCACGGTCAGGCGGCCTCCAGCCCCTGGCGCAGATGTCGCAGGGTGCGGCTGAGCAGCCGGGAGACGTGCATCTGGGACAGGCCGAGGCGGGCGCCGATCTGGGACTGCGTCATGTCCTCGCAGAAGCGCATGGACAGGATCAGCCGCTCGCGCTCCGGCAGGGCGCCCACCAGGGGCTTCAGCGCGACGAGGTCCTCGACCAGGGCGAGCTCGCGGTCGTCCTCGCCGAGCTGCTCGACCAGCGGACCCGGCCCGTCGTCGTCCTCAGCGCTGCCTTCCAGGGAGCCCGCGGTGTGGCCGTTGGCCGCGGTCAGCCCCTCGACCACCTCCTCCGGCGTGATCCCGACGTGCTCGGCCAGCTCGGCCACGGTCGGGGCCCGGTCCAGCTGCTGGGAGAGGCGTTCCTGGGCACGCGCCAGGGTGATCCGCAGCTCCTGGAGGCGGCGGGGGACGTGCACGGCCCAGGTGGTGTCGCGGAAGTGCCGGCGTATCTCGCCGAGCACGGTCGGCAGGGCGAAGGTGGTGAACTCCACGCCGAGCTCGGGGTCGAAGCGGTCGATGGCCTTGATCAGGCCGAGCGCGCCGACCTGGAGGAGGTCGTCCTTGGGTTCGCGGTGCGAGTCGAAGCGGCGGATCGCGAACCGCACCAGGGAGAGGTTCATCTCCACCAGGGTGGAGCGGACGTAGGAGTACTCCCGGGTCCCCTCCTCCAGCGTCGCCAGGCGGCGCAGCAGCACCCGGGTCAGGTCGCGGGCGTCCGCGGGCGCGATCTCGCGCGGGTCGTCCACGGCCGCCAGTTCGGGGGGCAGCAGGTCGCGCAGTCCGCTCGGGGACGACGCAACGGCGAGAACGGGCGAGTCACCGGTGGGGGGCACCATGGGAGTCCTTCCGTCGTGTCGGCACGGTCCTGCCCCGTTACCCCGGATCCGCGAAAGGATGCAGTCGCCGTTTGTGAAGGTTCCTTGCAGGCGAGCGGGCTTCGGGGCAACGGAGCCGTACAGAAGGTTGCCTCAGGCGACCATCGGTTTTCAACCGCCGTAAGGGCTGGGGTAGCCTCCGGGGCGGTACACACCGCGCCCGAGGACCGGTCCGCCGACCCGTTCCCGCGGTACCCAGGATCGGAGGCGAGCATTCGATGGCCGGCCCCACGACCTTCCACGGCCCGCGGCAGGACCCGGACCGAGGACCCGACACCGCCCGCGTGGGCGAGCCCGAGTTGCGGCTGCTCCTCGCCGGGCTGACGGCGGTGCGGGACGGCGACTTCGGCACCGAGCTGCCGGACGACGCGGACGGGCTGCTGGGCGAGATCGCCACGGTGTTCAACGGCATGGTCGACCAGCTGTCCCGGTTCACCTCCGAGGTGACCCGGGTGGCCCGCGAGGTCGGCACCGAGGGCCGGCTCGGCGGCCAGGCCCAGGTGCCGGGCGTGTCGGGTTCCTGGGCGGACCTCACCGACTCGGTCAACGCGATGGCCGGCAACCTCACCACCCAGGTGCGCGACATCGCCCAGGTGGCCACCGCGGTCGCCAAGGGCGACCTCTCGCAGAAGATCACCGTGGACGCCCGGGGCGAGATCCTGGAGCTGAAGAACACCGTCAACACGATGGTCGACCAGCTCAGCTCCTTCGCCGGCGAGGTGACCCGGGTGGCCCGCGAGGTCGGCACCGAGGGCATCCTCGGCGGCCAGGCCGACGTGAAGGGCGTCTCGGGGACGTGGCGCGACCTCACCGACTCGGTGAACTTCATGGCCGGCAACCTCACCGGCCAGGTCCGGGCGATCGCCCAGGTGGCCACCGCGGTGGCCGGCGGCGACCTCTCGCAGAAGATCACCGTCAACGCCCGCGGCGAGATCCTGGAGCTGAAGGAGACCATCAACACGATGGTCGACCAGCTCAGCTCCTTCGCCGACGAGGTGACCCGGGTGGCCCGCGAGGTCGGCTCGGAGGGCCGGCTGGGCGGCCAGGCCCAGGTGGAGGGCGTCTCCGGCACCTGGAAGCGGCTGACCGAGAACGTCAACCGCCTCGCCGGCAACCTCACCCGGCAGGTGCGCTCGATCGCCGAGGTCACCAGCGCCGTCGCGGCCGGTGACCTCACCCGCTCGATCACCGTGGACGCCTCCGGCGAGGTCGCCGACCTCAAGGACAACGTCAACTTCATGGTCCAGTCGCTGCGCGAGACCACCCGCGCCAACGAGGAGCAGGACTGGCTGAAGACCAACCTCGCCCGCTTCTCGGCACTGATGCAGGGCCGGCGCGACCTGGTGGTCGTCGCCGAGTCCGTGATGGACGAACTCGCCCCGCTGGTCGCCGCCCAGTGCGGCGCCTTCTACCTGGCGGAGGAGGGTCCCGAGGGGACGGTGCTGCAGCTCGTCGGCTCCTACGCGTTCCCGGACGGCGAGCGCCCCACCCGCTTCCGCCTGGGCGAGTCGTTCGTCGGCCAGGCGGCGCGCGGCCGGCGGACCATCACCGTGGACTCGCTGCCGCCGGACTACCTGGCCGCCTCCTCCGGCCTCGGCCGCACCGGCTCGCTGTCCCTGGTGGTACTGCCGATCGTGGTCGAGGAGCAGGTCCTCGGCGTCATAGAACTGGCCTCCGTCCAGCCGTTCACCCAGGTCCACCGGGACTTCCTGGAGCAGCTGATGGAGACCATCGGCGTCAACGTCAACACCATCATCGCCAACGCCCGGACCGACGAACTGCTCGGCGAGTCCCAGCGGCTCACCGCCGAACTCCAGGCCCGCTCCGAGGAGTTGCAGGCGCGCCAGGAGGAGCTCCAGGCCTCCAACGCGGAGCTGGAGGAGAAGGCCGAGCTGCTCGCCGCGCAGAACCGGGACATCGAGGCGAAGAACCTGCAGATCGAGCAGGCCCGCCAGGAGCTGGAGGACCGCGCCCACCAGGTCTCGCTCGCCTCCACGTACAAGTCGGAGTTCCTGGCCAACATGAGCCACGAGCTGCGCACCCCGCTCAACAGCCTGCTCATCCTGGCCCAGCTGCTCGCCCAGAACCCCACCCGGAACCTGACCGCCAAGCAGGTCGAGTACGCCGGCATCATCCACTCGGCCGGCTCCGACCTGCTCCAGCTGATCAACGACATCCTCGACCTGTCCAAGGTCGAGGCGGGCAAGATGGACGTCAACGTCGAGGCGGTGCCGCTGCGCGCGCTGCTCGACTACGTCGAGGCCACCTTCCGCCCGATGACCGGCCAGAAGAACCTCGCCTTCGCGGTGCAGACGGTCGACGGCGTGCCCGCCGAACTCGCCACCGACGACTACCGGTTGCGCCAGGTGCTGCGCAATCTGCTGTCCAACGCGGTCAAGTTCACCGAGCAGGGCCGGATCGAGCTGCGGATCGAGCCGGCCGTCGCGGCCGAACTGCCCGACGGGGTACGGCGCGACGCCGGCCCGGTGCTCGCCTTCCGGGTGAGCGACACCGGCATCGGCATCGCGCCCCAGCACCTGGAGACCGTCTTCGGCGCCTTCCAGCAGGCCGACGGCACCACCAGCCGCAAGTACGGCGGCACCGGCCTCGGCCTGTCGATCAGCCGCGAGATCGCCTACCTGCTCGGTGGCGCGATCACCGTCGAGAGCACCCTCGGCCGGGGCAGCACCTTCACCCTGTACCTGCCCGCCGCCCGGCCGGACGCGCTCGCCGGCGCCGACGGCGCCCCTCGCCGGGCGCTCGGCCGCGCCCCGGAGCCCTCCGGGGAGACGGAGCACGGCCCCGGCGGCCGCCCTGCCGCCGAAGGACCGCGCCGCCTGCTGGTGGTGGAGGGCCGCCCGAACGGCCTGCTGTCACTGGTCGCGGAGAACGCCGTGGCCGACCTCGCCCGCTACGCCGGCGCGCAGCGCCAGGTCGAGATCGTCACCGCCGTCGGCGCCCAGGAGGCCGCCACCGCGCTGGCCACCTCCCCCTGCCACTGCGTCGTACTGGAACTCGACCTGCCCGACGGCACCGCGTCGACCCTGCTGGAGGAGATGGAGCGCGACCCGGCACTGCACGCCGTCCCGGTGCTGGCGCACCACAACCGGGGCGTCGGCGCCGAGGACGAGCGCGCCGTGCGCCGGGACGGCAGCCGGCCGCTGGAGTTCCTCTCCAGCCTGGACGAGCTGCGCGAGCGCGTGGCGCTGCACATGAGCGCCGACCGTCCCGGGGGCGTGCTGCCGCTGGTGCGCGGCCCCGAGCGCGACGCCTCCTGGAGCCCGCAGGCCGATCCGAGGCTGGCCGGCCGCACGGCGCTGGTGGTCGACGACGACGACCGCAACCTCTACGCGCTCACCAGCATCCTGGAGCTGCACGGCCTGCGGGTGCTCCAGGCGGAGAACGGCCGCGCGGCGCTGGAGGCGCTGGCCGCCCACCCCGGGATCGACGTCATCCTGATGGACGTGATGATGCCGGAGATGGACGGGTACACGGCCACCGCGGCGATCCGGGCGATGCCCGAGCACGAGGGGCTGCCGATCATCGCCGTGACGGCGAAGGCGATGATCGGCGACCGGGAGAAGAGCCTGGCCTCGGGCGCGAGCGACTACATCACCAAGCCGGTCGACGCGGCCGAGGTGATCGGCCGCATCAAGCACCACCTGACCCGGTAGCGTCCGCCCGCCGCGGCCCCCGCCCCGACCACCAGGAGTCACCACCGTGCAGCAGCCGCAGGATCCCCCGGCCACAGGCCGCCCCGCGCCGACCGAGGGTGCCGCGCGGGTCGCCCCCCAGCGCGGCCCCGGCGCGGTCGGCGGCGGGGTCGGCGGGGCGGCCGGTGAGGCGGCCGCCGGCGGCGAGGCGACCGCGGTCGGCCGGCTCGCCGGCACCGTCGAGCGGCTGCGGCTGGAGCTGGAGCGGGCCCAGGCCCACTCGGCGGGCCGCGCGGTGGTCGAGATGGGTGTCGGCGTGCTGGTCGAGCGGCTGCGCTGCGGGCCCACCGAGGCGGCCGGGCAACTGGAGAGCCTCGCCGAGCAGGCCGGGGTGTCGACCCTGGCGCTCGCCGCCGACCTCGTCAACCAGGCCGCCGCGGACGAGATCTCGGCGCTCGCCCGCGCCTTCGTCGAGGGCACGGCCGTCCCCCCGGAGGAACCGGCCGCACCGGCCGAACCCGTGGCCGTCCGGCTGCGCAGCACCGAGGCGGACGCCCTGGCGGGCGGCGACGCCGCGGCGGCGGCCCGCGCCATGCTGGACCACGCGCTGCGCCCGCTCGGCGTGGCGGCCGTCGCGGTCTGGGCGGCCCACCCGGACCTGTCGCTGTCGCTGGCCGGCAGCGCCGGTTTCCACGAGGAGGAGGCCCGCCGCTGGCGCCACGTGCCGCCCGGTGTGCCGACCCCGGCCCGCCGCGCCCTGGACGAGCGGGCGCCCGTCGGCTACCCGACGCTCGCCGAGGCCTCGCTGCCCTCGGTCGGCCAGCACGAGATCCGCGGCGGGCGCCTGGCCGTCCCGGCGGGCAAGGGCGGACGGCTGATCGGCGTCCTGGAGCTGTGCTGGCACGAGGAACTGCCCGAGCAGTCCCAGCCCCTGCAGCGGCAGTTCGAGGCGCTCGCGGAGGTGGCCGCCGCCACCCTGGAGTCCGCGGGCGGGCGCGGGCCGAGCGCGCCGGAGGCCGCCGACGCGCAGTTCGACGAGCTGCGCCGGCTGACCGACGGCCTGTTCGACCCGTGCATGGTCCTGCGGGTCGCGCCCGAGGGTGAGGACGGGCCGCCGCCGTTCGTGATCCGGCACGTCAACCCGGCCTTCGTCGACTTCGCCGGCCGGCCCACCGGGGCGATCACCGGCGCCCGGCTGCTGGAGGCATACCCGCTGGCGGCCGAGCCGGGCGGCCTGGCCGAGAAAGTGGAGCACGTGTTCGCCACCGGGGAGCCGTTCCGCACCCCGGACCTGCGGCTCGCCGCGCTGGTCGACGGAGTGCCGCTGGTCACCCGGGCACGGGTGAGCATCAGCCGCCACGGCAGCCATCTGGCGGTGGTCTGGCGCCTGGACGACGGCACCCCGCGGGTGGCCCGGCTGCTCCAGCACGCGCAGCGGCTGGGCCGGATCGGCGGTTTCGAGGAGGACCTGCGCACCCGCCGGATCGCCTGGAACGACACCCTGTTCGAGCTGCACGGGCTGCCGCCCACCGCGCGGCCGATCGCCCTCGACCAGCTCCCCGAGCACGCCCACCCGGACGACCGGCAGGCCATCGGGCGGTTCCTGCGCACCCTGCTGCACCACCACCGCCCGGCGTCCACCGCCTTCCGGCTGCAGCGCGCCGACGGCGTCACCCGGCACATCCGGGTGGTCGCGGAGCCGGTGCACGAGCCCGGCAGCGGCCTGCGCACCGTGCGCGGCGCCTACCAGGACATCTCCGCCCAGCACTGGACGGAGGTCGCGCTCGCCGCCACCCGTGACCAGCTCGCCCAGAGCGAGCAGCAGGCCGCCGAGCGCAGCCGCCTCGCCCTCCAGCTGCAGCACGCCATCATGCCGCCGGCGAACGGCCCGCTCGACCTGCCGGACCTGCGGGTCGGGGTGCGCTACCGGCCGGCCGAGAAGGGCCATCTGGTCGGCGGCGACTGGTACGACGCCCTGCCGCTGCCCTCGGGGGACGTCCTGCTGTGCGTGGGCGACGTCGCCGGCCACGGCATCGAGGCCGCCACCGGGATGGTCGCCCTGCGCAACGCGCTGCGCGGGCTGGCCGCCACCGGGGCCGGTCCGGCGCAGCTGCTGGGCTGGCTGAACAGCGTCACCCACCACCTGACCGACAACGTCACCGCCACCGCCGTCTGCGGCCTGTACCGGCCCGGGTCCCGCCGGCTGCGCTGGGCGCGCGCGGGCCACCCGCCGCCGGTCCTGCTGCGCGCGGGGCGGGCGACGACCCTGCCGCAGCTGGGCGGGATCCTGCTCGGCGCCGTCGACCAGGCGGAGTACGAGGAGGGCGAGCTGGCCCTGGAGCCGGGCGACCAGCTGGTGATGTACACGGACGGGCTGATCGAGCGCCGTGACGAGTCGCTCCAGGCGTCCCTGGCGGGGCTGATGGCCCTGGCCGAGCAGGCCGGCGGCGCGTCTGCGGGCGGCACGGACGGCCTGGAGGAGCACCTGGACCACCTGCTGCGCTACAGCAGCGCCGACACGGACGACGACACCTGCCTGGTCGGGATCGCGGTGCGGTAGGCGCGCGCCGCCGGGTTCAGCCGCCCAGCGGGACGGCGTCCTCCGTCACGGGGACGCCCGGGGCGCCCGGCCAGGCGGCCGCGATGCGCTCCAGGCCGTGCCACAGGCCGAGCGCCTGCTCGTGCAGGTGACGGGCGGTGCCGTCGCCCGCCTCGACGGCGGTCAGGTAGGCGTCGACGCCCATGACCGCGTGCCGCACCTGCCGGCGCAGCGGCTCGACCCGGGAGGCGTGCTCGCCCTCCTCGCACGGCGGTCCGATCCGCTCGGTCAGGAAGGCCGCGAGCCGCTCCAGCCCTTCCCTGCTCAGGTGGGTCACGGAACCATCTCCCGGGAACGGCGCGGCGTCGACGGGGGCGCGGTGGTGCGTCCCGGCGCACTGCCCACTGTTCGCCCGTCCGGCTCACATGTCAACCATTGCACGAATTCTTTGTCGTGCTTTCGATGTCGTGAATCAACGCCCTATCCTTGATCCATGGAGAACGGCAGTGCGGCCGCGCGGCAGTGGACCTTCCTCACCAACCACGCCCGCGTCCTCGTCCAGATCGCGCGCGACCCCGGCATCCGCGTGCGCGACATCGCCGCCCGCTGCCTGCTGACCGAGCGCGCCGTCCAGCGGATCATCGCCGACCTGGAGGGGGCCGGCTACCTCAGCCACGAGCGCCACGGCCGGACCAACCACTACAGCGTCATCGACGGCAAGCAGCTGCGCCACCCCGCCGACGCCGGCCCCACCCTCGCCGAACTGCTGTCCGTCCTGCTGCGCTAGCTTCGTCAGGGGCCCGGGCCCGGAACCGAGGCGGTTCCGGGCCCGGGCGTGCGCTGCCGGATCAGTTGGTCTGGTAGCGCGCGGCCGTGAAGTCGAGGCCGGGCAGGAGGTCGGGCTTGGTGACGGTGGCGGTGCCGCCGGTGACCAGGCGGTTGCTGGAGTCGAGCGCCACGCCGCGGGCCGAGGCGCCGCCGGTGCCGAACGAGGTGGTGACGACGCCCGCCGTGCCCCAACTGGTGTCGAGGAGGCCGTTGGAGGTGTAGCGGAGCACGGTCTGCACGCCGGTGCTCGGGTCGAGCGGGAAGGGGGAGATCTCGTTGCTCTCCCCGGCGGCGTAGATCTTGCCGGCGGGGCCGATGGTGACGGACCGGGCCTCGTCGCCGAGGAGGCTGACCTTGGTCGTGGTCTTCCCGAGCGTGCCGAACGCGAGGTTGAGGCTGCCGTCGGCATTCAGTTCGGTCAGGCCGAAGGCGCCGGCCCCGATGACGTTGAACGGGTCCGGCGACTGCGCCAGGCCGGCGAGGACGATCTTGCCGTTGTTGCCGCCGTTGGTCAGCGCGACGCCGAACGCGAGGTCGGACAGCAGGCCGAAGGAGACGTTGGTGGAGCCGCCGGTGCCGAAGGTGGTGTCCAGGCTGCCGTCGGCGTTGAACCTGGCGGCGAGGAAGTTGTCGGCGCTGGTGGCCGTGTTGACGGAGAACCCGGCCGCGACGAGCTTGCCGTCGTTGCGCTGGGCCAGGCCGAAGAAGTGGCTGGTGGTGCCGAGTTGCAGGGTGGTGAGGCCCAGACCGCCACCGAAGGTGCTGTCCAGGGTGCCGTTGGAGTTCAGGCGCACCAGCAGGGCGTTGGGTCCGGCCGCGCCGGCGCCGACGATCTTGCCGTCCGGCTGGATGACCAGGCTGCGGATGCCGTCACCGAGGCCGCCGGAGACGTTGAGCAGGACCTTCCCGCCGGTGCCGAACGAGGTGTCCAGACTGCCGTCGGTGTTCAGTCGCGCGATCGCGACGTTGGCGGTCTGCTCGTTCGGGCCGGCGAGCCCCGCGACGACGATCTTTCCGTCGGCCTGGATCGCCACGGCCCGGGCGAAGTTGGTGTTGGGTACGGCGAGGAACGAGAAGGTGACGGTGCCGGGGACGGCGCTGGAGGGACCGAAGGTCGTGTCCAGGGTCCCGTCGGTGTTGTAGCGGGCCAGGGCGAACTGGGCGTTGCCTCCCGCGCCGGGCAGGTTGATGCCCGCCCGGCCGGCGGTGACGATCTTTCCGTCGGCGGGCTGGATCGCCAGGGCGTTGCCGACGTCGGGGAGCGAGGGTGTGCCTCCGAAGTCGGTGACCACCTTGCCGCCGGTGCCGAAGGTGGTGTCCAGCGCCCCCGGAGTGGCGCTGGCGGGGACGGCCGTGAGGAGGGCGATGGCGATGCCGGCCGCGGCGGCGAGCCGGCGCGCGCTGAGCGTGCGCATGACAATTCCTTCTCTCGCTGAGGGATGGGGCCGGACAGGGGTCCCAAGGGGATGGTGGTGTGCGCCCGCGGGCGTGCTGCGCGCGCGAATGCGCGAGCGGGCTTGAGGGATCGGGGAGTTGGGTCGCGCGGACTGCCTGACTGCGCAGCGGCGTCAGTGGAACCGGGCCGTGGGCCTGGGGAGTCACGCCGTTCGGGGGTGGCGGATCCGCCCGGGCGAAGTCGGGCGCCGGCTCGACGCCCGCCAGGGCTGCACGGGACCGCCCCCCATTGGCATATGCCGGAGGCTCAGGCCCATCTTGGACCCGTGCCGCGCGGCGGGGCAAGGCTTCCGGCCACCCGATCCGGCGCTGTCCGGAAAAGACAGGAATTGGCCCCCTACTGAGCGCTTGATGCCTTCAATTCACCGATGAGTGAATGACGTTGAACGAGTCGGGTGCTCGACGCGATGATTCGGGCGGGCGCCTGGGGGATCTCGCCCCTCCCCCCTCACCCGCCCGCCTCCCGCCCCGTCGTCCCGTCGTCCCGTCGCTCAGCGAAAGAACCCGGACTCCGTGAGTCCGGGTTCAGGGTCGCGGCGTTCAGTACCGCAGGACGGCGGCGATCCGGCCGGCGTCGGAGAGCGAGCCGTCGGGGACGAAGTCGACCCGGGCGCCGGTGCCCAGGGTGCGTTCGATGACCTCGTCGACGATGTCCTCGCGCGCCCCGGACTCCTCGGCCGCGGCCGGGACCAGGTGCTCGCCGTCGTCGCGGACGGTGGTGCGGAAGTTCTCCTCGACCACGAGCCGGGCGATCCGGCCGTCGCCGGCCGCCTGCCAGATCTCGTCCAGGCCGGCGGCGAAGGTCTGGCGGCCGCGGGCCGCGTCGAGCTGGGCGAGCGACTCGGTGGTCTCGCGATCCGCCTGGGCCCGGACGGCGGGTTCGACCACCTTGCGGACCGTCTCGGTGTCCGCCTGGGCGAGGCCGCCGTGCGGGATCTGCGCGGTGGCCTCCTTGGCGATCGGGCCGACGGCGTCCAGCAGGGCGAGCGCCGCGGCCTCACCGGTCACGTAGAGCGGGCGGCGGTCGGCGGCGAGCAGCTTGCCGACCTCGGCGTCGGCCTGCCGCAGGAAGGTCTTGGTCTCCTCGTCGCGGAAGGTGCTGGGCGTGTCGCCGATCCGCTCCTGCCGCTCGGGGTCGGGGTTGTCGAAGACCCGCACCAGCGGGAAGCCGTGCTCGCGGTCCTCGGTGACCCGCTCCTCGGTGCCGCCCCACAGCATCACCCGGTCGGCGGCGACCGCGAGCACCCAGTAGGGGCGCTCGGCGGCCTGCGCGGCGACCAGGTTGCGGGTGAGGAAGGTGTCCGAGAGCACCACCCGGGCGGGAGCGGTACGCCCGAGCGACCAGACCTGGTGCTCACCGGGGGCGGCGAGGATCGCCAGGCCGTCGTCGGCGTGCACCAGGTCGACCTCGGCGAGGGCACGGTCCAGCCGCTCCAGCACGTCGATCCGGTCCGCGCGGGAGACCTCGGGGTCGGCCTGGACCTTCTCCTTGGCCTCCGCCAGCAGGTTGCGCAGCCGGACCGGGTCCTGGGCGTTGTCCGGCTCCCGGCGGTGGGTGGGCATCAGGATCGACACCGCCGGATACGGCCTCGGTCGGCGCAGCTCGGCGAGGACGGCGGGGCTGAGGGCGCGCTGCATGGAGACCCTTTCCGAAGGCGGCTCGGCCTTCTGTGCGTGAACACGCTGAGTCCGGGACTGCTCCCGAATGTCCCCAATGTACCGATATATCGCTCTGTGTGCCGGGCCGGGGCACGGCCCGTCACTCGATCCAGACCAGCACCCCGTGCCGGCGGGTGGCGACCGCCCGGAGGAAGTCGGACAGGGCGTGGTACTCGGCCGTCACCAGGTGCAGCGAGTCCTCCGCCTCCCACAGGCTCTGCGGGTACACCCGCGCCTCGGCGAGGTCCGCCGGCGCGACCCCCTCGGTCAGCCGGCCGGGGTCGAGCGCCGCGAGCGCCGCGACGGCGAGCCGGACCCGGTCCGGGGCGATCCGGCACGGCGGCCCGTAGCCCCAGTCCTCCGCGCCCGGCAGCTCCTCCTCCCCGTGCACCAGGTCGACCGGGAACTCCCGGCGGCGCAGCAGGAAGTCGAGTGCCTGCCACGCCTTCCCGGTCCCGTGCAGCCGCGCCCAACCGCCGCGCGCCCGCCCGCCGTCAGCCTCCGCGGACTCGTCGTCCAGCCGCTCGACGAACGCCAGGGCCCACTCCGGCTCCAGTGCCGCGCGCTCCAACTCCGCGGCGCTGAGCCGCAGGTAACGACCGATCATGCTCATGCGCCCGAGCCTAGGCCGGGGCACCGACAGACTCGGCCGGCGCGACCCCGGCGAGACGGGCGGGAGGGACAGGGACGGGCGGGACGGGCGGGGCGCAGGTGACGGCCGATCACGGCGCACACCGAGGCGGCCGGGCGGGGATTCCTCTCCTACCGATGGGTAATGAGTGGTTGTCACACCCTCCCGCACCCTCACCCACCGGGATGACCATGAAGACGTTCGCACGCCGCGCACTGGCGGCGGGCACGGCCCTGCTCGCCTGCCTCGCGATGACCGCGGCGGCCGGCCCCGCCGCCTCCGCCGGCACCACCGGCACCACCGGCACAGCGGGCACCGCCACGGCCGACCCCGTGCCGCCGCCGACCCCGCTCACCGGGGCCCAGCTCTCCGCCTCGTGGACCGGACCGCTGAGCACCCGGGGCCGCTATGTCGTCGACGCCAACGGTGACCGCTTCAAGCTCAAGGCCGGCAACTGGGCGGGCGCCCAGGGCACCTGGCAGGGCAGCGGCGCGGCCACCGACCCGGCGAACAACCAGGCGGGCCAGGTGTCCCACAACCTGCCGCTCGGCCTGGACCGGGCACCGATCGCCGACATCCTGGGCGGCTTCCACCGCCTCGGCGTCAACAGCATCCGGCTGCCCTTCGCCAACGCCATGATCCACGACACCGCCCCCGTCCCGGACGCCGCCGTCGCCGCCAACCCGCAGCTGAGGGGACGGACCCCGCTCCAGGTGTACGACGCCGTGGTGGCCGCGCTCACCGCCGACGGCTTCGCGGTGATCCTCAACAACCACACCACCAGCTACCGGTTCTGCTGCGGCCTGGACGGCAACGAGCGGTGGAACAGCGGCCAGTCGACCCAGGCGTGGGTGGACGACTGGGTGTTCCTGGTGAACCGGTACAGCAACGACAAGCGGGTGGTCGGCGCCGACCTGCGCAACGAGATCCGCCGCGACGTCTGGGACGACCCCAACTGGGGCCTGGGCGACGGCCACGACGCGTACGCCGCCTTCGAGGAGGCCGGCAACCGGATCCTCCGGGCCGACCCGGACATGCTCGTCATCATGGAGGGCATCAACTGGTACGGCATCCCCGCCGCCGGATTCAGCCACGGCCGCCCCCAGCTCACCCCGGTCCGCACCCTCTCGCACACCCTCCTCGACTCCGGCAAGCTGGTCTACTCGGCGCACTTCTACGGCTACACGGGCCCGGCCAACACCGGTGCGGCGAGCGGTCCGGGAGCCACCGGCGACCCCCGCTACCAGGACTTCACCCCCGAGCAGCTGGCCCGGGTCGTCGACGACGAGGCGCTGTTCGTCACCCGCTCCGGCCAGCACTTCACCGCGCCCGTGTGGATCAGCGAGTTCGGCGCCGGCGGCCGGGGCTCCACCGACGCCGCGGAGCACGCCTGGTTCGACGCCTTCACCCGGATCCTGGCGGCGAACGACACCGACTTCGCCATCTGGCCGCTGGTCGGCTGGCACAACGGCGGCGTACCGAACGACAGCTGGGCGCTGCTCCACTTCGACACCGCCGGCCGGGCGCTCAGTCTGGAGGACCCGGGCGACTGGCGCGCCGCCGCCTGGAACCGGCTGGTCTCCGCCCCGTCGTACACCGGGCAGGTCGCCCCCGCCCCGAGCTGGGACCTGCTGGACCTCGACCACGGCGACTTCGACGTCTCCCGGCGCATGCTCGCCCGCCCCGACTGGAGCCCCGGCAACCGCAAGGGCAACTGCCCGGACGGCCAGCGCCTGGTCGGCCTCGCCCGCGGCGACGGCCGGGGCCTGTGCACCGACGCCGCCGGCCGGCCCACCGGCGCGGGCGACTGGGTGACCGTCACCGACGAGCGCTACGTCACCCACGGTGACTGGGCCTCGGGCTACAACAAGCTCCAGTGCCCGGACGGGCAGCTCGCGGTCGGCTACGGCGTGCGGTCCGGCGCGATGGCCGCCCTGCTCTGCGCCCCCTCGGCCGCCGCGACGCAGGCCGCCACCCGCACCGCCTGGTTCGACCACGGCGACAACCGCCCGGCGAGCGGCGGGTCGGCCGGCAGCGACTGGGCGCCCGGGTCCTACAAGGGCCAGTGCGCCGACGACGAGTACCTGGCCGGCGTCGCCTCCACCTGGAAGTGGCTGCACCAGGGCGTCCCGGACGCCCTGCTCTGCCGTCCGCTCGGCTGAGGCGCGAGGCCCGGACACCTAGGCCGGACACGTGGGCCGGACACGTGGCCCGGGCGTGACGCCCCCGGCTCAGGCCGGGTGGCCGGCCTCGATGCCGGCGACGTCGCGGTAGGACAGCACCGGCGCCCCGTCCTCGGGCGGGGCGCCGACCGCCACCGGGGCCAGCAGCAGGCCGGTGTGGTCGCCCCAGTCGGCGCAGTCCAGCACCCGGCCGACGAACCAGGCGGGCGCCTGGGCGAGCAGCGGCACGCCGAACGGCCCGTGGTACCACTCGACGCCCGCGAACTTGTCGGTGTCGTCGCCGCTGCGACCGCCGAACAGCGCGGCCAGCCCGTGCCCGAACGGCAGGAGGTGCACGCCCAGCGCGTCGGCCGCGAGCGCGGCGTCATGGGTGTGGTTCGCCTTGGAGATCCACACCACGAACCGCACGGGGTCGATCGAGCACTGCCCCGCGAACCCGACCAGGCACCCGGCCGGCGGCGGCCCGGGCGCGGTGACCACGTACACCGGGTAGTCGAGCAGGGCCGTGAAGGCGTCGAACTCACCCATGTCCCCAGCCTAGGAACGTCTCCGGGGGTTCGCACCCGCCGCGTGGAGGGCCCGAACGTGCTCCGGACCGCACGGCGTTTGACCGACGGTGCACAGGACCCGCCGCGGCCGTGCCCCCGGGCCCTGGGGCGGCCATGCTGGGAACCAGCCGGCCGGAGCGCCCACGAGAGCGCACCGGCCCGACCTCTCCCCGCTCCTCCCCGAGCACGACCCGAAAGGCCGCCATGCCCTTCATCACCCTGTCCGACGGTTCCCAGAAGTTCTACAAGGACTGGGGCAGCGGCCGGCCCGTCGTCCTGTCGCACGGCTGGCCGCTGAACGCCGACGCCTGGGAGTACCAGGCCGTGGCCCTCGCCTCGGCCGGCTTCCGGGTCATCGCCCACGACCGGCGCGGCCACGGCCGCTCCACCCAGACGTGGGACGGCAACCACATGGACCAGTACGCCGACGACCTCGCCGAGCTGCTCGACCAGCTCGACCTCACCGAGGCGGTGCTGGTCGGCCACTCCACCGGCGGCGGCGAGGTCGCCCGCTACCTGGGCCGGCACGGCACCGCGCGGGTGCGCAGGGCCGTGCTGCTGGGCGCCGTGCCGCCGCTCATGCTGCGCACCGACGCCAACCCCGAGGGCACCCCGCTCTCGGCCTTCGACGCCATCCGGGCCGGCGTGGCCGCCGACCGGTCGCAGTTCTACTACGACCTGAGCGAGGCCTTCTACGGCTTCAACCGCCCCGGCGCCGCCGTCTCCGAGGGCAAGCGCCGCGAGTTCTGGCTGCAGGGCATGCAGGCCGGTCTGAAGAACGCGCTGGACTGCATCGAGGCGTTCTCGGAGACCGACTTCACCGAGGACCTCAAGAAGATCGACGTCCCGGTGCTGGTCGCGCACGGTGACGACGACCAGATCGTCCCGATCGCCGCCTCCGCCGAGAAGGCCGTCAAGCTGCTCCCCCAGGGCGTCCTGAAGGTCTACCCGGGCGGGTCGCACGGCCTGGTCGGCGCCTACGAGGCCGAGTTCACCAAGGACCTCGTGGAGTTCGTGGCCGCCTGACGGCCGCACCCGGTCCGGGCCCCGGCCGGCCGGCGGTGGTGGGACCGCCGTCCGGCCGGGGCTCCGGTGCGTGCCGGTCGGATGCGGAAGGCCGCGCCGCAGCCGGCGTACCGCGGGAAGCCGCGGCTTAGGACGACCGCGGCGCCGGCAAGCGATCAGGACCACCCGGGGGCGCCGAAGATCGACGAGACCACCGGGACCGTCGACCGGTTCCGGGCGTCGAGCACATCCTGACCGCCACCGGCGAGCGCGCCCACGAGCTGCGCCGGCACGGCGGCCGGATCCTTGACCGACCGCGCGGCGCGCCCGGACGGGGAGCGTCCGGGCGCCGCCTCAGTTCCGCTCGCCCGCCCGCAGCTCGGTGGCGACCTGGCGGCGGCCGGACACCAGCGCCTCCAGCGCCACCGCGGCGCAGACCAGCAGGGCCAGGGCCGCGGCGGGGCGCAGCACCGGCAGCGCGAGCGGGCTCAGGGCGTCGTCCACCGTCGCGCCGACCAGCGGTGAGAGGTCGAACGCCGGTCCGAGCAGGGCGACGGCCGCCGCGGCGACCGCGGCGCCGGCGGCCACCGCGGCCAGGGCCTGCGGGACGGTCTCGGCGAGGATCAGCGCCAGGCCCTGGCGGGGCCGCAGGCCCATGGTGCGCAGCCGGGCGAGCAGCGCCGCGCGCTCGGGCGAGGCCCGCAGGACCGTCAGCAGGACGGCGAGCAGGGCGAATCCGGCGCCGGCGGCGGCCGCCGTCCGGAACAGCCGCACGGTGGAGGCCTGGAGGGGGTCGGCGGCCAGCCGGGCGTCCACCTCGCGGCTGGTGCGCACCCGGTAGCCGTCGGGGATGCCGTCCGGTTCCCGGCTGACCTCGCGGGCCTCCTCGCGCAGGAGTTCGGCCAGGCCCGTCGCGTCGGCCAGGCCGCTGTGCACGAAGAGCGAGCGCAGCCGCTCCCCGTCCACCTCGCCGACGGCCAGCCAGGCGTCGGCGCGGGCGAGATCCGGCAGCCGCGCCGAGGCGGGGCCGACCGGGAGCACGAGGAACTCGCGGATCGCCTCGGGCAGGGCGGGGGTGGCGGCGAGGGTTCCGGCGGCGGTGGCGAGCAGTTCGCCGCCGGGGGTGCGCAACCGCTGCGGGCCGGGCGGGAGCCGCTCGGCGAGGCCGGGGCTGACCAGCGCGGGCACCGGGGTGTCGGGGCCGCCGGGCGGCGCGGCCAGGGTGTCGGGGTCGAAGGGGCCGACGCCGACGGTGCGGGCGATCTCGGCGTAGGCGCGCGGTTCGACGATCACCGCGGTGGCCTGGACGGCGAGCCGGCCGACGCCGAGGACGTAGGTCTGGCGCTCGATCCGGACGGGACTGGCGGCGCGGACGCCGGGCAGGGCGGCGGCGGCCGTGAGGAACGGCTCGGGCAGCGGTGCTTCGGGCGGGACCAGGACGGCGGCGTCGCCGCCGATCGCCGTGCGGGCCGCGCGGAGCCGGGCGCCGTCGGTGGTGTCGAGCACGGTGGCCCCGAAGCCGGCGGTGGTGACGGCGAGCAGCAGGGCGAGGGTGGGCAGCACGGCCGGCCGGTGGCGGCCGGCGGTGTCCCGGGCGGTCCGGGCGAGGCCGAGGAAGCCGATCAGGCCGCGTCCGCGGCGGGCACCGGCGGCGAGCCGGCCGACCAGCCAGGGCTGGACGCGGGCCAGCAGCAGGCCTCCGGTGAGGGCGACCAGCAGCGGGGCGGTGACCAGGAGCGGGTCCGGTGCGTCGCCGGGCGGGGCCGCGCCCCGGCGGCGGACCTCGGCCACGGCGGCGGCCGTGACGGTCAGGGTGAGGAGTTCACCGACGAGGCGGCGCCGGGTCCGCGTGGTCCCCGGGGGCCGGGGCGGCAGCAGGGTGGCGCGCAGCGGGAAGGCCAGCAGGGCGAACAGCGCGGTGGCGCCGGCCGCGAGGGCGGACGCCGTCCAGCGCGGGGCGGGCAGCAGGAGGACGGCGAGCGCGGTGCCGGCGGCGGCGGCCGGCAGGACGGTGACCGCGTACTCGCCCAGCAGGCGCAGCAGGATGCCGGTGCGCGAGGCGCCGCGGGCCCGCAGCAGCCGCAGCTCGGCGGCGCGCCGGTCGGCGGCGAGGGCGGCGGCCAGGCAGAGCACCACGGCGGCGGTTCCCGCGACCCCGGCCGGGCCGATCGCCGCCAGCGGGGCGGTGGCCCGGTGGCGGGCGGTGGCGTCGGCGAGCACCTCGGGCAGCAGGGTGGAGACGCTCAGGTCGGGCCGGGCGGTCTCCTCGGCGGCCCGGACGGCGCCGGGCCCGGCCAGGTGGGAGCCGAGGCCGGAGCGGAGCTCGGCGAGCCGGTCGGCGCGCAGGGCGTGCGGGTCGAGCGGCAGGCGCCAGAAGTCCTCGCCTCCTCCGCCCCAGGCGAGCAGGGCGGCGAGGGCGTCCGGGCCGACGAAGCCGCCGGTCTCCCAGCGGACGCCGCCGCCGTCGAGGGTCTTCAGGCAGGCGCGATCGGGGCAGGGCAGTTCCTGCCAGTAGCGCTCGCGGGGGGCGTCGGCGCGGTAGAGGCCGACGATCCGGGCGCGGAGCGGGGCACCGGCGTCGGCGCCGTTGTCGGAGCCGCCGTCGAGGAGGTCGCCGACCTTCAGCCGGACGCTCTCGGCGGCCCGCGCGCTGACGACGATCGGCAGCGGCTCCCCCGGCAGGGCGGGGCCGGGCCAGCTGCCCTCGGTCAGGGTCGCGTGCCCGGCGAGGCCCTGGAGGTACGTCAGGTGCAGTTGCGGGGCGATCCCGCCGGGCCGGTCGTAGCCGTCGCCGAGGATCGGGCGGGCGGTCAGGGCGCGGGTGCCGTGGTGCTCGCCGTCGCGGGTGAGCGGGAGGTCGGAGCCGATCCGCGCCACGAGCCGTTCGCGCAGGGTGTCGAGGTCGGCGGCCCGGGTGCCGGGGCGCGGGCGGGCGGTGAGGTGCAGGCTGGTGGCCCCGACGCCGCGGTCGAGGACGAACCTGGCCACCGCGCTGTCCGCGCCCCGGTCGGCGGCCCTGGGCAGCGCGGCCGCGGTGAAGACGGTGGCCAGCGTGAGCACGGCGGTGAGCAGGGCGGCCGCCCGCGCCGAGCGCAGCCGTGTGCGCACCCAGGCCGCCGGCCGGTGGGCGTCGCCCCGGCGACCGGGCACGTCGCGGTCCCGCATCCTGCTCCTCCCCGGGCGTCCGGCGCACCGGTCACCGGCCCTTGGTCATCGAATAGCGGACGATGCTGTCAGACCCGCCCGGTGAACGGAAGGGCCTTCCGGGCAGGGTGCCGTGCGGTCCGGGCAGCTCGTGCCGGACTCCACGGGTTCCACGGGTTCGCGCCGGGGCGTCGGCCCGCCCTTCGGCGCGCCGTTTCCTACGCTACGGATCGGACATTCCCCCAGGAAAGGGACCATTCATGCCCTCCATCCTCAATCCGTACATCAACTACACCGGCGACGCCCGGCAGGCCCTGGAGTTCTACCGGGACGTCTTCGGTGGCGAGTTGAAGCTCAACACCTACGGCGAGTTCGGCGCCGGGGACGGCCCGGGCGCCGACCGGATCATGCACGGCATGCTGACGACCACCGCCGGCTTCACGCTGATGGCCGCCGACACACCGCCCGGCATGCCGTACACGGCCGGCACCAACATGTCGGTGTCCGTCAGCGGCGAGGACGAGGCCGAGCTGCGCGGCTACTGGGAGAAGCTGTCCGCCGACGGCACCACCCTGGTCCCGATGGAGCGCCAGATGTGGGGCGACGTCTTCGGCATGTGCACGGACCGCTTCGGCATCACCTGGCTGGTCAACATCAACCAGCCGCGCCCGTAGCGCCCCCGCCCCCGCCGGGGCGCCCCGGCGGGGGCGGCCGACAGTGCCGCGTGGCACAGTTCCGCTCATGAACATCACGACCACACCGCACAGTTGGGACGAGTCCGTGGCGCTCTTCGAGCGGCGCGGACTGCCCGAGGACTCCTACGAGAACCTCTACGAGGAGGAGTACGACGTCCACACCGGCGACCTGGCGGTCGAGGGCCACCTCGACCTGGACGCGGCGGAGCCGGACGGCACCGGCTACATCGTCGACGGGGACCTCACCGTCGGCGGGGCGGTCCTGAACACCGACGACGGCTGCCCCGCGCTGATCGTGCTGGGCGACCTGCGGGCCGCGGCCGTCTACCTGGAGGGCGACGCCAAGCTCCTGGTGCGCGGGGACGTCCGGGTCGGCGCCTTCGTCGGCCACACGACCGACAAGCTGGTGATGATCAACGGCGACCTGCACGCCGAAGTCACCGTACTCTCCTCGGAGTTCGAGCCGGACCTGATCGGCGGCACGCTGCACGGACCGGTGCTCGCGCCGCCCTACCTGGCGCCCGACCCGCAGGCGCCGCCGGTCGCCCCCGAGACCGTCCTGGTGCCCGAGGTCCTGCGCACCGGGGCCGGGGACGACCCCGACGCACTGCGCGGCTTCGACGCGCCGGGCGTGCACGGGGGCCGTCTGCTGCGGCGGATCGAGGCCGGCCTGCCCGTCACCCTGGACACCCCGGAGGCGGCCGGGCGGCAGACGCGCGCTCCGGTGGGATGATGTCCGGCATGACGGATGCGGAGGCCCTCGGCGAGGGCGTGGTCCTGGACGAGCTGCTGCGGGAGGCGGCCTCCGACGGGGCCGGGGCGCTGTGGCGGCTGACCGGGGCGGAGCGCCAGCTGGACGCGAACGTGGTGCGGCTGCGCCCGGAGGCGTCCGTCGCCGAGCACGTGGAGCCGGACCTGGACGTGCTGGTGCTGGGCATCGCCGGCCGGGGCACGCTGCGCTGCGGCGGCGTCGAGCACTCCCTGGAGCCGGGCGCGCTGCGCCTGCTGCCGCGCGGCGCGGCGCGCGCGGTGTCGGCGGGGCCGGAGGGCGCCGTCTACCTGACGGTCCACCGGCGGCGCCCGGGCATGGCCGTCCGCCCCCGCCCCTGAGCACCCGCCCCTGAGCACCCGCCCGCGCGCGGGCCGCTACCGGCCGAGCGCCGCGAGGTGGCCGAGCACCGTGTCACGCCCGTCCGCCGGGGCGACGAGCGCGATGTGGTTGTCGGGCCGGACCAGGACCAGGGCGTCGCCGGTGACGCCGTAGGCCCGGCGGGCCGTTCCGGCGGGGTCGTCGAGCGGCACCGGGTGGACGTGGGCGGGCAGGGCGTCGAGGGCCGGACGGGCGGTCGCCCCGAAGCCGAGCAGGGTGAAGTGGTCGCCGGCGAACCGCTCGAAGAGCCGGGCCGGTGCGCCGTCGGGCCCGGCGCAGGGGCTGTCGGGCGCCCGGTCCCCCGCCCGGACGGGGCCGGGGAGACCGTCGGCGGCCAGGCTGCTCCACCGGTAGCCCAGGGCGAGGCCGGTGAGGTCGCCCACCCGGCCCGCCTCGACGCCCACCCCGGGGGTGGCGATCCCGTCCATGACGGCCGCCATCCCGGCGCTGGTGACGTCGAGCGTCCAGGCGGCGACCGGCAGCCGCTCCTCCTGGTAGGTGTCCAGCAGGCCGGGGCCGGCGAGGCCGCGCAGCACGTACCCGAGCTTCCAGGCGAGGTTCCAGGCGTCCTGGATCCCGGTGTTCATGCCGAGCCCGCCCGCCGTCGGGTGGACGTGCGCGCAGTCGCCGGCCAGCAGGATCCGCCCCTCGCGGAAGCGCTCGGCCACCCGGACGTTGACCCGCCAGGTGGAGAGCCAGGTGGCGTTGGACAGCCTCAGGTCGGCGCGCCCGGTGTGCCGGGCGGCCAGCCGCCGGAAGCCCTCCAGCGACGGGGCGAGCGCCCGGCCGTCGGCGTCCGTCTCCGGGCTGGCCTGGAGCTGCCAGCGGCGGGTGCCGGGGAACGGGCAGAGCATGAACGCGCCCTGCGGGCCGAACCACTGGTGCCAGGCGGACGGGTCCAGGCCGTCGACCTCGACGTCGCCGCAGACCATCACCGGCTCCGGGTCGCCGTCGCCGACGAACGGGATGCCGAGCAGCTTGCGCACCGTGGAGCGCCCGCCGTCGCAGGCGACCAGGTACCCGGCGGCGATCCGCCCGCCGTCGGCGAGCCGGACCTCCACGCCGGAGCCGTCCTGCCGCAGGTCCACCAGTTCGGTGCCGCGCTCGACCCGCACCCCGTGCTCGGCGAGCCGCTCGCGCAGCAGCCGCTCCACCCGGGTCTGCGGCAGCCACAGGCTCGCCGGGTACGGGGCGGTGGCGGTGGGCACGGCGCCGGCGAACGGCTCGGTCTCGTCGACGAACGCGCCCTCGAAGTACTTGCGGAACGGCAGGTGGGTGCGGCCCGCGGCCATCAGCCGCTCGCCGAGGCCGAGGTCGGCCAGGACCTCCAGGCTGCGCGGGTTGAGCGTCTTGCCGCGCGAGCCGGTGGGGAACCGCTCCACCCGGTCGATCACCCGGACCGCCACGCCCTGCCGGGCCAGCCCGCACGCCAGGGTCAGTCCGGTCGGCCCCGCCCCCACGATCACCACGGTCGTCATGTGTCCGCCCCTTCCGGTCGTCGGTGTCTCCGTCGATGCCTCCATGGAACTGCAACCGAGTAATGAATGCAACTCGGTAACTAATTTATCCGGGTTATGATCACCCCATGAGCCCGAACGAACCGGATCCGGGTCTGCGGACCCTGAAGAAGCAGCGCACCCGGCAGGCCATCGCCGAGGCGGCCATCGCCCTCTTCCTCGACCGGGGCTTCGACCAGGTCTCGGTGGCCGAGATCGCGGCCGCCGCCGAGGTCTCCAAGCCCACCCTGTTCCGGTACTTCTCCAGCAAGGAGGAGCTGGTCCTGCACCGCTTCGCCGACCACCTCGGCGAGGCCGGACGGGTGGTGCGCGCCCGGCCCGCCGGCGTCGCCCCGCTGGACGCGCTGGAGCGCCACCACCTGGAGCGGCTGGCGGCCCGCGACCCCAGTACCGGGCTCACCGCCGACCCCGAGGTGCTCGCCTTCCTCCGGCTGGTCTACGAGACGCCCAGCCTCTCCGCCCATCTGATGGACTACCTGGAGGCCGACGCCCGCGCGCTCACCGAGGCCCTGGACCCGGACGGCGGCCTGGCCGCCCGCCTGGTCGCCGCCCAGTACGTGGCCGTCCGCCAGGTGCTCGCCCGCGCCGTCTGGACCCGGCTCACCGAGGGGCAGAGCCCCGAGGAGGCCGGCCGCTCGGCCGCCGCCGAGGCCGCCACGGCCTTCGCCCTGCTGCGCGACGGGGCCGCCGTCCACGGCTTCTGAGACCCCCGGGCCCCGCCGGGAGCCGGACCCGGCGGGCAGCGTTCACCGCGACCGGCGGGCAGCGTTCACCGCGACCGGTGAAGCACGTCACCGTGACGCCCCGTCGCCTCGTGCGGCCGTGGCGGGTAGGTTCCTGCCTCCAAGGGAGCGAGACTCCCTGGAAGGCGGATCCCGCCGTCAAACGGCTCCTCCGACGAGAGAGGCACGAGTGATGACCGCACAGGGCTCCACGCACCACCCACCGCAGCGCATCGGCGTGGTCGCCGAGTCGACCACCGGGGAGACCCGGGTCGCCGCCACACCGTCGACGGTCCGGGGCATCCTCGCCCTCGGCTACCGGGTCGTGGTCGAGTCCGGCGCGGGCGAGGCCTCCGGTTTCACCGACGAGGCCTACACCGAGGCCGGCGCGGAGACCGGCGACGCCTGGGCCGCCGACGTCGTCCTCAAGGTCAACGCCCCCTCGGCCGCCGAGCTCGCCCGGCTGCGCGACGGCACGACCCTGATCGGCCTGCTGGCCCCGGCGCAGCGGCCCGAGCTGCTGGCGGCGCTGGCGGCGCGCCCGGTCACCGCGCTCGCGCTGGACGCGGTGCCCCGGATCTCGCGCGCCCAGTCGATGGACGTGCTCAGCTCGATGGCGAACATCGCCGGGTACCGGGCGGTGATCGAGGCCGCCCACGTGTTCGGACGGTTCTTCACCGGCCAGGTGACCGCCGCCGGCAAGGTGCCCCCGGCGAAGGTGCTGGTGGCCGGGGCCGGGGTGGCCGGGCTGGCCGCGATCGGCGCCGCCTCCAGCCTGGGCGCCGTCGTCCGGGCGACCGACCCGCGACCCGAGGTCGCCGACCAGGTCCGGTCACTGGGCGGCGAGTACCTGGCGGTGGACGTCGCCCAGGAGGCGAGCAGCGACGGCTACGCCAAGGCGACCTCGGCCGACTACGACCGGGCGGCGGCCGAGCTCTACCACGCGCAGGCGCGGGACGTGGACATCGTGGTCACCACCGCGCTGATCCCCGGCCGGCCGGCGCCCCGGCTGCTCACCGCGGCGGACGTGGCGGCGATGAAAGCGGGCAGCGTCATCGTCGACATGGCCGCCGCGCAGGGCGGCAACGTCGAGGGCACGGTCGCCGGCCGGACGGTGGTCACCGGCAACGGGGTCACCATCATCGGCTACACCGACCTCGCCTCGCGGCTGCCGGCCCAGGCCTCGCAGTTGTTCGGCACCAACCTGGTGAACCTGCTGAAGCTGCTGACGCCGGGCGGGGACGGGCGGCTGGTGCTGGACTTCGAGGACGTGGTGCAGCGGGCGGTGACCGTGGCCCGCGCGGGCGAGGTCACCTGGCCGCCGCCGCCCGTCGCGGTCTCCGCCGCTCCCGCCGCCGCGGCGCCCGCCGCTCCCGCCCCGGCCGGTGCGGCGGGAGCGGCGGCCGTGGAGCCGAAGGCCCGGCTCACCCCGGCGGCCCGGTTCGGCCTGATCGGCGCCGGGATGCTGGCGATGTTCCTGCTGGTCGCCTTCGCCCCGACCCAACTCGCCGAGAACTTCACGGTGTTCGCGCTCGCCGTGGTGATCGGCTACTACGTGATCGGCAAGGTGCACCACGCCCTGCACACCCCGCTGATGTCCGTCACCAACGCGATCTCCGGGATCGTGGTGGTCGGCGCCCTGCTGCAGATCGGGCACGAGCGCACGCTCGTCACCGTGCTGTCCTTCGTGGCGATCCTGCTGACCAGCGTCAACGTCTTCGGCGGCTTCGCCGTCACCCGCCGCATGCTGAGCATGTTCTCGACCTCCCCCGAAAGGCGCTGAGGCCCGATGACCTCCACAACGGCAGCCCACGCCGCGGACCTGGTCGCCGCCCTGCTGTTCATCCTCAGCCTGGCCGGGCTCTCCCAGCACCGCACCTCCCGGGCCGGCGTCGTCTACGGCATCGCCGGCATGGCCCTCGCCCTGGTCGCCACCGTCGTGGTGGCGGCGCAGAGCATCACCGCCGGCGCCGTCGCCCTGATCGTGCTCGCGATGGCGCTGGGCGGGGCGATCGGCCTGTGGCGGGCGCGGCAGGTCGAGATGACCCAGATGCCCGAGCTCATCGCCGTGCTGCACAGCTTCGTCGGCCTCGCCGCGGTGCTGGTCGGCTGGAACAGCTACCTGGAGGTCGAGGCGCACGGCACGGCCCAGAGCGCCGTCACCGCCGACCTGCTGGGCATCCACCACGCCGAGGTGTTCATCGGCGTCTTCATCGGCGCCGTCACCTTCACCGGCTCGATCGTCGCCTTCCTCAAGCTGTCCGGGCGGATCGCCTCGCGCCCGCTGACGCTGCCCGGCAAGAACGCGCTGAACACCGGCGCGCTGGGCGCGTTCGTGGCGCTGACGGTCTGGTTCACGGTCAGCCCGGGCCTCGGGCTGATGATCGCGGTGACCGTGCTCGCGCTCGCGCTGGGCTGGCACCTGGTCGCCTCGATCGGCGGCGGCGACATGCCCGTGGTCGTCTCCATGCTCAACAGCTACTCCGGCTGGGCCGCGGCGGCCGCCGGGTTCCTGCTCGACAACAACCTGCTGATCGTCACCGGTGCGCTGGTCGGCTCCTCGGGTGCGTACCTGTCGTACATCATGTGCCGGGCGATGAACCGCTCCTTCCTGTCCGTCATCGCGGGCGGTTTCGGCATCGAGGCCGCGGCGGGCGGCGGCGAGGAGCAGGGCGAGCACCGGGAGGTCCGTGCCGAGGAGGCGGCCCGGCAGCTGGCACAGGCCAAGTCGGTGATCATCACCCCCGGCTACGGCATGGCGGTGGCGCAGGCGCAGCACCCGGTCGCGGAGCTGACCCGGCGGCTGCGCGAGCGCGGTGTGGAGGTGCGGTTCGGCGTCCACCCGGTCGCCGGGCGGCTGCCCGGCCACATGAACGTGCTGCTCGCCGAGGCGAAGGTGCCCTACGACATCGTCCTGGAGATGGACGAGATCAACGACGACTTCGCCGCCACCGGTGTCGTCCTGGTCATCGGCGCCAACGACACCGTCAACCCGGCCGCCATGGACGACCCGGCCAGTCCGATCGCGGGCATGCCGGTGCTGCGGGTCTGGGAGGCCGAGCGGGTGATCGTGTTCAAGCGGTCGATGGCCTCCGGCTACGCGGGGGTGCAGAACCCGCTGTTCTTCCGGGAGAACAGCGCCATGCTGTTCGGCGACGCCAAGCAGAGCGTGGAGTCCATCCTGCGCGCGCTGGACGACGGGCTGCCGCGGGGCGCGGCGCCGGTCGGCGACCGGGCCGGGGTGTAGCGGGACCAGGTGTAGCGGGACCAGGTGTACCGGCACCGCGCGAACGGTCCGCCGGGTGGGGCACCGACCCGGCGGACCGTCAGGGCGAGGGCGCGGCCGGCGGGAGCGGCGGGCCGGTGAGCAGGGTGCCGTCCTCGCCGTACGGCCGGCCGTTGGGCACGCAGCCGTGCAGCCCCTTGATCTGCTGCATCATCACCGGCGCGGGCGCGCCCGGGCCGGGGCAGTCGACGTGGCCCTGGCCGAGGATGTGCCCGACCTCGTGGTTGACGGCGAGGGCGTGGTAGGCCTCGGGCTGCCCGGCGTAGAACTCGGACAGCTCGGTCCAGCGCTTGAGGTTGATGACGACCTGGCGGTTGGCCGCGCAGTTCACCCAGCCGCCGGTGTCCAGCCCGTACTGGCCGCAGATCCGGTCGGTGGACTCCGGGGTGGCCAGGTAGACCGTGAAGTCCACCGGGTCGGCGGCCTCCCGCTGGAAGGACCAGGTGCCGCTCGCCGCCCAGCCGCGCCGGACGTCCCCGAGGATCCGGTCCACCTCGGCGGCGAACTCCTGCGGGCTCACCTTCAGGCCGTCCTCGGCCCGCACCTTGTACCGGTACAGGTGCTCCCCGGTGCCGGACCGCGCGGAGCCGCCCGGGGCCGTGGTGAACGCCAGGGGCTTGGGCGCCTCGGCGGCCCAGGGCTTCCACCACAGCAGCCCCGCCGTCACGGCGGCCACCACCGCGATCGCGACCGCCGCGTACCCGGCGCGCCCGCCGGGGGCGCCCGGGCGCGCGGCCGTCACCCGCACCGCCGGGCCGGGGCGCCGGGTATCGCGGCGCCGGCGGGCGCCGTGGGGGTGCGGAGCGGTGGGACGAGCTGCAGATCGGTCACACCAGGAGTGACGCGCGCCGGCCACCGCTCGGTTCACCGCAGAGGCTTCACCCGGCTCCGGTCACCGGACGCCTCAGGCCGGACGCGCACCGGCCGGGGCCACCGCCACCCAGTGCGCCGGCAGCTCGATCCGCTCGCCCGCCGGGGTGAACTCGGTGGTGGACAGCGGCAGTTCACCGGAGGCGAGGACGGCGAGCCCGGCGGTGGGCAGCAGCTCGCCGAAGGCCGCGTCGGGGAGCTCGGCGGGGGCCAGGCCGTGGGAGAACACCGGACGCAGCTTCGGGGGCGGGCCGGCCGGGTCGCGGGCGAGGCCGCCCAGGACGTGCTTGGCCGCCTCGGAGAGCTCGACGAGGAAGGCCCGGCCGTGTGCGCCGAGCAGCGTGGCGACGGCCTCGGCGACCGGCCGGCGGTCGGCGGGCTCGCTCTGGTGGATCACGCCGCGCACGTACACGTTGGCGTCGCCGAGGCGCTCGTGCAGGGCCCGGACCGCCGCCGGGTCGGTGGCGTCCAGCTGGACGTACGAGGCCAGCTCCGCCGGGTCGCAGCGCCGGGCGAGGGCGACGGCGGCGGCGGACAGGTCGGCGCCGAGCACGCGGGCGAAGCGGCCGGCGAGGAAGCGGGTCTGGGTGCCGTTGCCGCAGCCGAGGTCGACGAGCGGCAGCGCGGGGTCGGCGAGGTACGGTTCGAACAGCGCGAGGTGGCGGGCGGCGGTGAGGGCCGGTCCCGCGTCCCAGATCACCGAGCCCTGGCTCTCGGGCGCCTCGCGCCAGAAGCCCTCCCAGGCCTCCCGGTACCGGTTCGTCACACTCATCAGGGGCCTCCCGGTCACCACGTAGGGTGCCTGCATGGTACCGCCGCGTCACCGACCCGGCGCGGGCTCCGGCTCGGCGACGGGGCGCAACCGGTCGGCCGGTGCGGACGAAACCGCGGCCGCCGATCGGGACGAAGCCGTGGGCGACGATCACGGCCGGGTGCGCGCGGGACGACTGTCCGCCCACCGCCCGGCGACGCAAGGTGAACGGCAACTCTCCTGCGCTTCGGACGAGTTGGCCCCCGCCATCGGTCCACGCGGCGAGGCGCGCGCCCTGGCGTCGCGCGCCCGGCGGGAATCGCCGGACACGCCCCTGGGGCACCGGACGGTGAGGGTCCGCGCACGGGTGGTGAGCGGGCGGGAGTTCCGACGACCCGACAGCCGGACGGGGCTGTGCGACAGGCCGGAAGTGGCCTTTACTGGAAGTGAACGCATCCGAGCCGACGGGCGGCGAAGCGTTTCACCGCCACGGCGGCCCACCGGTTGCACCCGTGCCACTCGGGAGGAGGCCGCGCCATGAGCCCGTCCTCGCAGGATCAGGTCTTACCTCGTCTGATCGTCGACAACCCCGACCGGATCCGCGGCCAGGTGTACGAGCTCGGCTACGAGCCGTTACTGGTCGGCCGGGACTCCACCTGCCGGCTCCAGCTGGTGGACCCGCTGCTCAGCCGGCGCCACGCCGTGGTGCGGTCGGCCGACGGCCACACCACCGTCGAGGACCTCAGCTCCACCAACGGCACCCGGCTGAACGGTCACCGGCTGCTGGGCGAGCGGATCCTGCACACGGGGGACGTCCTGAGCTTCGGCCCGCTGGAGGTGCACTACGAGGAGCCCGCCGAGGCGGCGACCGCGATCGCCGGGCCGAGCGGCGCGGCCGAAGGGCCGGAGCCGCCGACGCTCCTCACCGACGGGGCGCCGGCGGCTCCCCCGCACCCGCGCGGCGGTGCGCCCGTCGCGGTACCCGCCCGCCTGGCGGCGGCCCCGGCCGGGCCCGCCCCACTGGAGCGGGCCCGGCCGGAGAAGCCCGAACGGGAGGATTCCCCGCCCGGCACGCCCGGCGCCCCGCCGAGGCCGTCCGCGCCGCCGGGCTCCCATCCGCCCCGCGGCGTCGTGTCGGCCGTTCAGGCGCAGCTGCCCCGGCTGGACGTCCCGCCGCCGGCGGCACCGCGGCAGGGGGCGGGCCGCTTCGACGTCGACCAGCAGCGGGCGATGGGCAACCTCAGCAACGTCAACGGGAACCAGTACAACTACACCTACCGGGACGACCACCTCGAACTCGCCCGCCGCGAGACCTTCTTCCGCAAGCTCGCCACCGCCAGGACGATCGCCCGGCACCTCATGGTGACCGGTCTCGTGCTCGCCCTGCTGGGCAGCGCCTTCCTCGGCTGGGAGGGCAACCAGGACGTGCTCGACGGCCGGGTGCAGAGCATCGCGCACACCGCCAGCGTCATGGTGGGGGTGGCCGGCGCGGTGCTGCTGGTCGTCGGCGGCGCCGTACTGATCAGATCCGTCATCCGGCAGCGCCGGTACGAGAAGGAGGAGGAGCGCCGACTGAACCCGGACCCGTCGCCGTCCGGCTGAGGCGGCGCGGGCCCCTGGCGAAGGGACCGTCATGGTCTTCCACATCGGGAGCCAGCAGGGCGGCGTCATCAACAACGTCGCCGGGAACCAGACCGTGCACGGCGGCCAGCGCGGCCGCCTCACGGCGGACGGACGGGACGTGCGGGAGCTGGTCGGCGAACTGCGCACGGCCGTGGAACAGACCCCGCTGCCGGCGGCGGTGGCCCCCGAGGTCCGGTCCGAGATCGAGGCACTGGACACCGAGGTCGCCCGCCCGGAGCCGGACCGCGAGGCGGTGGCGGGCCGGCTCAGCCGGGTCACCCACCTGCTCACCTCGGCGGGCGCGCTGGTGACCGCCGGCACCGCCCTGATCGGGCCGATCTCGGCGCTGGCCGGCTGGCTCGGCACCCTGGGCCACCCGATCCTCCAGGCCCTGGGCGTCTGAGCGCGTGACCGGCCGCCGCCTCAGTCCGTACCGAGGCGGCGGCCGGTCACCTCGTCGGGCCGGATGCGCAGCCAGAGCGGGCGGTCGCCGCCCGCCCAGGGGGTCGCGCCCGGCAGCCGGGCCAGCCGCCGCTCCTCCCCGGCGTCGTCGATGCGGTGCGCCGCGCCGAGCATGAGCACGCTCCAGCCCTCGCTCAGCCGGTCGTCGATGTGGTCGGCCTGGAAGGAGACCGGGGACCCGTCCGCCGCCGCGGCGGCGCTCCGGGGCGAGGTGTGGTAGACGATCGTCCGGCCGTCGACCAGGTAGTTCACCGGCAGGACGACCGGGGCCGGGGTGCCGGGCAGGCCCACCCGGCCGACCCCGTGGGTGCCGACCAGCACCCAGCACTCCGGTTCGGACAGCGGCATCAGCAGCGGCCGCGGCGCCTGCGGCGAGGGCTGCGACTGCCCCGGCGGGGCGTCCGAGCGGTCGTCCAGCAGTTCCGTCCAGGTCATCCGGAGGGCGGCCGCGATCCGGACGAAGCCGGCCGGGTCGAAGGCCGGGCCGGCCGTCAGCAGGTGACGGAAGTAGGCGGGCGCCATGCCCGCCCGGTGGGCCAGGTCCCGGTCGTCGTCCAGACCGAGCCGGTCACGGCGCTCGGTGATCCGGCGGGCCACCTCGGCGGGGTCGGCCCGCCGGACGGCGTCGAGGTCGGGGATGCGGTTCACGGTTCGGCTCCTCGGCTGGTGCTCTCCCCTTCGCAGGATCGCCCGGCCGGGGCCCGGTCGGCGAGGGGCCTGGGCTGTTCGGCCCTGTTCCCCCCGGGCGGCCCTGACCGGGCGCCCGGTCAGGGCCGCCCGGGCCCGCCGAGCCGCGGGGCCGGGACGGGCGCGGCGGCGCCGACCAGGACCACCAGCTCATGACCGCCGGGATTCGCCTGGAGGGGGGCGGTACGCCAGTTGTTGACCAGCCAGACGTTGGGGTCGGTGCCGCACAGCCGGGCGACGCGGTGGCCGCCGAAGTTGGCGACCCAGACCGTGTCCTCCCCGTCGACGGCGATGCCCCAGGGCAGGAACAGGCCGCCGTTGCCGAAGGGTTCGGGGGCCGGGGTGCCGTCGGGCGCGATCAGGGTGACCGAGGCGCCCGGGCGCGGGACGCGGCGGAAATTGCCCGGTACGGCCGAGGCCGGACGCCCGTCTCCTCACTGGCCGGGCCGGTGCGGGTGCCACTCCGCCAGCAGGATGGTGGCGTCGTCGCGCAGCTGGTGGTCCTGGTGGGTGACCAGGGCGTGGATCAGCTGGCGCAGGGCCTCGGGGGCGGGCTCCCCGCCGGCCATGTGCTGGACCAGGGTGTCGGCCAGGCGGCGCTCCCCGAAGAGCTCGCCGGAGGCCGAGCGGGCCTCGGTCACCCCGTCGGTGTGGAGCAGCAACCGGTCGCCGGGCTGCAGCCGGGCGTGGTGCACGGGCTGCGGCCCGCTCTCGTGGAAGCCGAGGCCGAGGGGCAGCTCGGCGCGCCGGAGCAGGGCGTCCGACACGACCCGGCGGTCCCGGACGAGCAGCGGCGGCGGGTGGCCGCAGTTGACCCAGGACAGCTCGCCGGTGGCCGTGTCGAGGTCGGCGACCACCGCGGTCAGCAGCCGGTCCGGGATCCACCGGGCCAGCGTGCGGTCGATGGCCCGCACGATGTCGGCCGGCCCGCCGCCGGCCCGCCGGGTGGAGCGGCAGGCGGCCAGGGCGACCGAGCTGGCGCCGCCGGAGGCGAGGTCGTGGCCCATCGCGTCGAACACGGACACGTGCAGGCGCCCGTGCGCCACCGAGTGGTCGAAGGCGTCCCCGCCCACGTCGTAGGCCGGCTCCAGGACGGCGCTGGAGGTGACGTCGCGGGTCCCGATGGTGCGCGGCGGCAGGAACGCCCACAGCAGCTCGGCCTGCAGGCTCATCGGCTGCCGGCGCCCGACCTCGACCATGACGTCGCTGTACGTGCTCTTCGACACCGCCAGCAGGGCGACCAGGGAGGCCAGCGCCTCGTAGCGAGGGGTCATGTCCTCGTCCCGGGGCCCGCCCTCGATCCGCAGGACACCGATCCGCTCGACCCCGTCGACCAGCGGGTACCAGCCGACCGGGGGCGGGCCGGTGGAGAACTGGGCGCACTGCAGCCGGTAGGCGCGGCCGCCGAGCGTCCCCTCGACGTCGATCTCGCCGTCCCCCGTCCCGGGCAGCGGCACCAGGTGCCGCTGCTGGACGTCGGCGAGCAGGATCCAGGCCCCGTCCGCGCCCAGCCCGCGGGCCGCCTCCCGCACCAGGCCGGGCAGCTCCGCCGGACCGTGCGCCCGGGAGCGGGCCAGCAGCCGGGCCAGCACACCGCCCAGCACCGCGTCGTCAGCGCCCATCGCCGCCCACCTCCCGTCGGCCCGGCGTCTACCCCGCGACGGCGCGAACCTGCACGCCGCACTCGCCGGAACCGCCGTGGTCGCCGCGGGGCCCCGGCCGGCCGGTACCGGTGGCGTCAGGTGCGGAAGAGGGCGACCTTGAGGGCGCCGTTCTCCCCGGCGGCGGCGAAGACGTCGTAGGCCTCCTGCATCTCGTCCAGGCCGAAGCGGTGGGTGACCAGGCCGGAGACGTCCAGGCGGCCGGCGGCCAGCATGTCGAGCAGCATCGGGGTGCTGCGGGTGTCGACCAGGCCGGTGGTGACGGTGACGTCGCGGATCCAGAGGTCCTCCAGGTGCAGCACGGCCGGCCGGCCGTGGACGCCGACGTTGGCGACCCGCCCGCCGGGGCGCACCACCCGGGTGCACAGCTCGAAGGACTCGGGGACGCCGACCGCCTCGATCGCGACGTCGGCGCCCAGACCGTCCCGGCCCAGCGCGCGCACCGCCTCGGGGGTGGCCTCGTCGACGGTGAGCACGATGTCGGCTCCGAACCGCTTCGCGGCGTCGAGGCGGCCGCGGGCCAGGTCGATCACCACGGTGCGGGCCGGGCTGTAGAGCCGGGCGGTGAGGATCGCGGCGAGTCCGATCGGCCCGGCGCCGACGATCACCACGGTGTCGCCGGGACCGACCCGGCCGTTGCGGACCCCGACCTCGTAGGAGGTGGGCAGGATGTCGGCGAGCAAGAGCGCGTGCTCGTCGGTGACTCCGCCGGGCAGCCGGTGCAGGGAGGTGTCGGCGAAGGGGGTGCGGACGTACTCGGCCTGGCAGCCGTCGACCAGGTGGCCGAGGATCCAGCCGCCTCCGCCGGTGCACTGGCCGTACGTCGCGGTGCGGCAGTAGGCGCAGCGGCCGCAGGCGGAGATGCACGAGACGAGGACGCGCTCGCCCACGCCGACGGTGCGCACGCCCGGGCCGGTCTCGGTGACCGTGCCGACGGCCTCGTGGCCGAGGACGCGTCCTTCGGCGACTTCGGGGACGTCACCCTTCAGGATGTGCAGGTCGGTGCCGCAGATGGTGACCGCGTCGACGCGCACGATCGCGTCCTCGGGGTCCTGGACGGCGGGGTCGGGGACCGTGCCCCAGGTCCGGCGGCCCGGTCCGTGGTAGGTCAGTGCCTTCATCTCCCGGTCACTCCTCTCGGGCTGCGGAGCGGCGGCGCCGCCCCCGCTCCCCCCTTCCAGCGTTCCGCCGCGTCGGGCTCCCGGCTTGGGTCCGCCGGGTGGACGGGGTGGGCCGTTCGGCCCCGGTCCGCGGCGGCGGGCGCCACCGCGCGACTACGCTGATCAGGGGCGTCGGGCGAGGCCGTGGAGGATGCCGTGGACAGCGATCCCGAGAGCTTCGCCCCCGTGCCGAAGCTGCGCCTGGACGAACTGCTGGCGCTGTCCAACGCCGCCCGGCACGCGAGTGCCCGCGCCGTCCAGGTCTCCCTCACCGCCGGGGCGGACCTCACGCTCACCGTCACGGACGACGGCGTCGGCCTGCCGGAGGGCGGGCGCCGCAGCGGCCTGGCCAACCTCGCCGAACGGGCCGCCGCCCTGGGCGGGACCTTCACCGCGGGCGCCCGCCCCGAGGGCGGCACCGAACTGCTCTGGCGGGTCCCGCTGCCGGACGCCTAGGACCGGGGGTCCAGGACGTCGCGGGCGGCCAGGCGCGGTGTGGGGGCGCCCTCCGGGCCGTAGCCGAGGCGGATCAGCATCTGGACGTGGCCGGGACCGAGGTGCGGCTCGCGGGCGGCCCAGCGCAGGGAGGGCCACTCCATCGCCTGGTGGAGCAGGGAGGCGCGGACCCCGTGCACGGTGGCCGTGAGCAGGACGTGCTCCAGGGCGAGGCCGGCGCGCAGCCAGTCCGCGCGCCGGTCCCGGCCGGTGACGATCAGGGCGATCCGCGGTTCGCGCTCGAAGGTGGCGGGCGTGCGGTGCCCGGCGGGCCGCAGGGCGGTGAAGTCGCGCACGGGCAGGTGCCCGTCGCGGTCCTGCGGTCCGAGCGCACGGGCCGGGATGCCGTAGGGCAACAGGTCTCCGCTGTGGATCCAGGCGCGGCTCTCGGTGCTCCGCCCCGGGTCGGTGGTACTGCGCCGTTCGGCCTCGGCGGTGAGCTCCAGGAGCCGGACGGTCTCCTCGTGGTCCGGGAGTCCGAGGTGGGCGTCCTCGGCCCGGGCGGCCGTCGCGAGTTCGTCGAGGACGGCCGGCGGGACGGGCTCGCCGGTGAACGGCGTGCGGATCGAGTGGCGGTGCCAGATCGCCGTGTAGAGCGCCTCGGTGAGGGACGGCCGCACCGGTGCGGCGGTGTCCAGTTGCACGGCGGCCAGCAGGTCGGGATCGGCCGGGTCGGGCAGCAGCCGGACCTCGGGGGCCCAGCCGAGGTGGCGGGCCGCCACCCGCAGGTTCAGCACGGCCGCGCCGACCGAGATGTGCAGGGCCCGCCCCGCGGGGTCCATCACGGGCAGGGCCCGTGCCCGGGCGGCCCGGACCTCCAGGGTGGAGGTCTCCGGCCGGAGCCGGAAGCGCCACGGCTGGCTGTTGTGGAGCGAGGGCGCGGCGACCGCCGCGGAGACGAGGCTCTCCAGCGCGGCGGCGTCGAGGGCGAGGATGGACATGGCCGCCTCCAAGGGGGTGCGCGGGCGGGTTGCCCCACGTCCACCCTGCGCCGGGGCCGCGGCGGGCCGCTTGGGCCGGTCGGGCCCCTTGCCGGGCCCCACCGGCCCCGTGGTCAGTGCGGGTGCGGGTGGTGCCCGGCCTCCGGATCGGCGTGCGCCGCGAGGACGGCGGCCTGGAGGCGGCGTTCGACGCCGAGCTTGGCGAGCAGCCGCGAGACGTGGTTCTTGACCGTCTTCTCCGCGAGGTACAGCTCCCGGCCGATCTGCCGGTTGGTCTTCCCCTCCCCCACCAGGGCGAGGATCTCCCGCTCCCGCGGGGTCAGCTGGGCCAGGGCGGCCTCGGTCGGGGTCTGGTCGTGGTGGCGCAGGCTCTCCATCAGCTTGCGGGTGGTCGCCGGGTCCAGCATGGACTGGCCCGAGGCGACCGTCCGGACCGCGCCGACCAGGTCGCCGCCCTTGACCTGCTTCAGCACGTAGCCGGCCGCCCCGGCCATGATCGCGTCGAGCAGGGCGTCGTCGTCGTCGAACGAGGTCAGCATCAGGCAGACCAGGTGCGGCATGCGGTCGCGCAGTTCCCGGCAGACGGTGACGCCGTCGCCGTCCGGCAGCCGGACGTCGAGGACCGCCACGTCCGGGCGCAGCGCGGGCACCCGGGCGAGGGCCTCGGCGCAGCTGCCCGCCTCGCCGACGACCTCCAGGTCCGGCTCGCCGTCCAGCAGGTCGCGCACCCCGCGGCGGACCACCTCGTGGTCGTCCAACAGGAACACCCGCACGCGCCGCTCGGCCGCGGCGGGTTCGGTCGCGTCCATCGCTGCTCCCTGGGTCACCGGGCCGGTCATGTGACCGATTCTGCGCGCGGGGACCGCCCGGCGCACCAGGGAACTCGTGCGGTCAGGCCGGGGCGCTGAGCCGGACCTCGACGGCAACGACTCCGGGGACGGACCGGACCAGCCGCTCCAGCACCGGGAGGGGGACCGTGTCGGGCAGGGTGCCGGACAGGGTGATCCGGCCCTCCCGCGCCCGGACGTCCACGGCCGTCGGGCCGGCCGGGCCCAGGGTGGCGACCAGTTCGAAGCGGACCCGGTCGGCGAGCTCCCGGTCCTCGGCCAGGTACACCTTCAGCAGGTCGCCCCGGCTGACGATGCCGACCAGGAAGTCCTCCGCGTCGACCACCGGGAGGCGCTTGAGGTGGCCGCGGGCCATCGCCCGGGCGGCCTCGTTGAGCGGGCTGCCCGGGTGCACGGTGACGGCGGGGACGGACATCATCCGCCCGGCCGTCAGGGTGTCGGCGCGTTCGCCGTCCCGGTCCCGGGCGGTGAGCAGGTCGGCCTCGGAGACCACGCCGATGACCCGGCCGTCACCGGTCAGCACCGGGAGGGCGCTGACCTGCCAGCGCTGCAGGGTCTCGGCGACCTCGCGGAAGTCCGCGTCACGGCCGACGGCGACGACCCCGTGGGTCATGACGTCGGCGACGGTGTTCGGGGTGCCCGTCATGACGGCCTCCTACGACGCCGCGCGGTAGGCGCGGGGGTGTTCGAGCCGGGGTTCGGTGTCGTCCTCGGTCCAGTCGAGCTCGCGGTGCACGGCCACCACGCCGTCCACGGCGCGGCAGAGCCGCTCGGTGACCGGGATCTGGCTGCGCCGCGGCAGCCGTCCGGTCAGGGTGACGATCCCGTCCTCGACGGTCACCCGAACGGCGTCGGGGGCGAGCCGCAGGGTCCGCCCGAGCACCTCGTCGACGATCTCCTCACGGATCTCCGTGTCGTGCCGCAGGAACACCTCCAGCAGGTCGCTGCGGCTCACGATGCCGACCAGGCGGCCGGCCTCGTCGACGACCGCCAGGCGCTTGACGCGGTGCTTGTCCATCAGCCGGGCGGCCTCGGCGACCGTCCACGCCGGGCGGGCGGTGACGGCCGGGCTGGTCATCAGACCGCCGGCCGTCTCGGCCTCGGCCCGCGCACGGTCCGGGCCGTCCAGCCAGCGGCCCGGGTAGCGGCCCTCGGGGTCGGGCAGCACGGCCGCCTTGCGGATCAGGTCGGCCTCGGACACGATGCCGAGCGGCCGGTCCTGGTCGTCGACGACCGGGATCGCGGTGATGTCGTTGCGGTGGAACAGCGCCGCGATCTCCTTGAACGGCGTGTCGGGCCGGGCGGTGACGACCTCGGGGGTCATCACGTCGTTGACGCTGCGGTGCTGCATCGTCCTCACTCCTCCTCGGGGCGGGTCTGCGCGTCGGGGCGGGACCACCGCGCACCGACGGCCGCGGTCGGCCGGTCCCGACTCCACTGTCCGCCGCCCGCGGGACGCCGCCCAGGGCCGGACGGTCCCTGCCGGCAGGGCCGGTCCGCCCCGGGACAGCGGACCGGCCTGCCGCCACGATGGGAGGACCCGGGACCCCGATTCCGCTGGAGGCGGCCATGACCACGGACCGGGGGAGCGCCGGACCCCGGCGCCGGCCCGGCCGGGCCTGCTGACCTTCCTCGGCGGCGTGGGCACCGTCACCGGCAGCGAGTTCCTGGTGGAGACCGACCACGCCCGGCTGATGATCGACTGCGGCCTGTTCCAGGGCCTCGCCGAGCTGCGCCGCCGCGACCGGCGCCCGCTGCCGCTCGCCCCGGCCGACGTCCGGGCGGTGGTGCTCACCCACGCCCACCTGGACCACTGCGGCCACCTGCCCCGCCTCGTCCGGGACGGCTTCCGCGGCCCGGTGCTCACCACCCCGGACACCGCCCGGATCGCCGAACTGATCCTGCGCGACAGCGCCCACCTGCTGCGGGAGGAGGCCGACCACGCCAACCGGTACGGCTGGTCGAAGCACCGGCCGGCCGAGCCGCTCTACGACGACGAGGACGTCGAGAACGCCCTGCGGATGTTCGACCCCGTCCCGCTGGACACCGCGGTGATCCCCTCCTTCGCGGTGGACCGGACCGAGGTCGTGCTGCACCGGCTGACCGAGCTGCGCCGCTCGGGCCGGCTCCCGGCCGGCGTCCCGGTGTACGTGGACAGTCCGATGGCGCTGGCGACCCTGCAGATCTACCGGGAGGCCTTCGCGGCCGGCTCCGACCAGCTGCGCCCCGACGTCCTGGCCCGGGTCGCGGCCGCGCTGGACCCGGAGCCGTTCACCCTCGTGCACTCGCTCCAGGACTCGCTCGCCCTGGACCGGGCCCACGGTCCGGCGGTGATCGTCTCGGCCTCCGGGATGGCCACCGGCGGCCGCGTCGTCCACCACCTGCGCCACCCGCTGCCCGATCCCCGCAACACCGTCGTGGTGGTCGGTTACGCCGCCGAGGGCACCCGGGCCCGTGATCTGGTGGACGGGGCGCGCACGCTGAAGATGTACGGCACGTACGTGCCGGTGCGCGCCGAGGTGGTCCACGTCCCGGCGTTCTCCGCGCACGCCGACGCCGCCGAGGCCGTCGACTGGCTGCGCGGGGCTCCCGAGCCGAGCGCGGTGTACCTCGTCCACGGCGAGCCCGAGGGCTCGGCCGCCCTGCGCGACCGGATCGACCGCGAGCTCGGCTGGACGGCCGTGGTCCCCCGCTCCGGCGAGCGGGTCCTGGTCCGCCGACCGGCCCGGCGGGCCACCGTCCCGGGGGGCGACCGCGGTCGCGGGCCCGGTGCGGCTGCGGTGCCGCCGGTGGTGGAGCGAGACTGGTCGAGGGGACCGGACGACAGGAGTGAACCGGATGTCCGACGGCGCCGACACCGGGTACCGCGCACTGGTCGACGAGCTGGCCGCGCTGGTACGGCTCGCGCACGCCGCGCTGGCCGGCGCGACGGCCGTCCTCACGGATCCGGCCGACGGCGGCGACGGGATCCCGGCCGCGGAGAAGGCTCTGGCCGATCTGCTGTCCCGGATCGAGGAGGACGCCGCCGTGGCGCCCGGCGGGCGGGCCGGGACCGTCGTCGCCGTCCACGTGGGGTGCGAGGTGGAGACGCTCGGGCGGCTCGCCCAGCGGCTGCTGGAGGCCGCCTGGGCCCGTCGGGAGCGGGAACCGTTCGACGGGCGGCTGCGGACTCCGCTGCACGGGCTCGCCGGTGCGGCGCTGGACCTGGTCGCGCGGTGCGCCGACATCCTGGAGACCGGCGCGCCCGAGGGCGTCGCCGACGTTCCGGCCGTCCTGCACGAAGTCGCCCGGCGGCAGCGGCTGCTGTACGAGCTGCTGCGGGGCGGGGAGGGAACGGACCCGGTGGACGCCGTCGATCTCGTGGACCTCGTGGTGCTGGCCTGCTGCTACCAGCAGTGCGCCGACCGTGCCGGGGCGGTCGCCCGGCACGCCGCGCTGTTCGCACGCCCCTGAGCCTAGGGAAGCCCCGCCGCGGCGGTCGCCCGCGTCAGCAGCCCGACGGTGGGTCCGTGCCGCACGGCGCCCCGGTCGGTCACCAGCATGGGGCCGAGGACCGGGTCCTGTGCCGGGGCACCGGTGTGCGCGAGCCGGTCGAGCAGCGCCAGCGCGTTGTGGGCGAACGCGCGCGAGGCGGTCCCCGCCGCCTGCGCCGCGAGTTCCCCGGCGCCGATCACCGTGACCCCGTCGCCGACCTCGGTCGTGGTGTCCGGCAGCACGCCCTCGACGGTGCCGCCCTCCGGACCGGCCGTCAGATCCACCAGCACCGAGCCGGGCCGCATCCGCGCCACCGTCGCCGTGTGGAGCAGGACCGGGGGCGTACGGCCCGGCGGGGCGAGGGCCGACACCACGAGGGGGTACCGGACGGCGGCCGCGGCGAGCCCGGCCACCCACGCCGGACGGTGGCGGTCCAGGGACCGCGCCAGCTCCCGGCCGTCCCCCACCGTGCGCAGACCGGGCAGGTCCAGCAGCCCGGCCCCCAGCGCGGCAACCGCCGTCCGCTCACGGAGCCGCGGTTCGACGGCGTCGACCGGCGCGCCCAGGCGGCGGGCGGTGTCGACCGCCTGCAGGCCCGCGTGGCCGGCGCCGACCACCAGCACCCGGACCGGGTCGAACAGCCCGTCCGGGGTACCCCAGGGCGGCAGGCAGCGCTCCAGCCGCGCGGCGGCGATCAGCACCGCCCGGTACCCCGCCACCCGGGCCTGCGAGGCCCCGGCGTCCAGCGGGTACGCGGCGGGCAGGTCGGGTGCCAGGTCCAGGCCGATCACCGTCACCCCCCGGTCCGCCCAGATCCGGACCAGGTACGGGATCCGCTCCGGTCGTACCAGTGCGGCCAGCACCTGCCCGGGACGCAGCTCGCGCGTCGGGTCGGCGTTGGGCGGGTGGATCCCGAGCAGCACGTCCGCGCGGCCCAGCAGTTCGCCGCGCCCGGTGACGACGGCCCCCGCGGCACGGTAGCCGGCGTCGTGGTGGCCCGCCCGGGCGCCGGCGCCGGATTCGACCAGGACCGTCGCACCGAGGCGGCCGACGGCCCGCACCAGGTCGGGCACGAGGGCCACCCGGCGCTCGCCCGGGACGGTCTCCCGCAGCACCCCCACCGTCGTGGCCGTCATCGCCGCCTCCCGCATCCGCCCGTCATGCCCAGTATGTTCCGTTTGCCCGAACGGTTCGCCCGGTCGGATACTCGTGGACAGAACCGCTCACGCACGGGGCCGCGCCGGCACAGGACGCCGCGCGGTACGGCGGAGGGAACCCGTCATGGCTTCCAGGGGCTGGCAGTTCTGGGTGGACCGGGGCGGGACCTTCACCGACGTGGTCGCACTGGCTCCGGATGGCCGGCTGCTCACCCACAAGCTGCTCTCGCACGACCCCGCCCGCCACCGCGACCCGGCGGTGGCGGGGATCCGGGCCCTGCTGCCCCCCGGGGCGGACATCGCGTCCGTCCGGATGGGCACCACGGTGGCGACCAACGCGCTGCTGGAGCGCACCGGCGAACCGACCGTCCTGTGCGTCACCCGCGGCTTCGCCGACGCGCTGCGCATCGGCTACCAGAACCGGCCGCGGATCTTCGCGCGCGGGATCGTCCTGCCCGAGCCGCTCTACGCCCGGGTGGTCGAGGTGGACGAGCGGATCGACGCCGACGGCCGGGTGCTGCGCCCGCCCGACCTCGACCGGCTCGCCGGGGACCTGCGCGCCTGTCTGCGTGACGGCCTGCGGTCGATCGCCGTGGTCTGCCTGCACAGCTACCTGCACCCCGCCCACGAGCGCGAGATCGGAGGGCTCGCCGAACGGCTCGGCTTCGACCAGGTGTCGTTGTCCAGCGATGCGAGCCCGCTGATGAAGCTGGTGCCGCGCGGGGACACCGCCGTGGTCGACGCCTACCTCAACCCCGGTCTGCGCCGCTACGTCCGGCAGGTGGCGGACGAACTGGCCGGTGTCCGGCTGATGTTCATGCAGTCCAACGGCGGCCTGGCCGAGGCCGGGCACTTCCGGGGCAAGGACGCGATCCTCTCCGGCCCGGCCGGCGGCATCGTCGGCATGGTGCGGATGTCGGAGCTCGCCGGCCACCGGCGGGTGATCGGCTTCGACATGGGCGGCACCTCCACCGACGTCTCGCACTACGCCGGCGAGTACGAGCGGGTGGTGACCACCCGGGTCGCCGGGGTGCGGCTGCGGGCGCCGATGCTCGCCATCCACACCGTCGCCGCCGGCGGCGGCTCGGTGCTGCGGTTCGACGGCGAACGCCTCCGGGTCGGGCCGGACTCGGCCGGCGCCGACCCCGGCCCCGCCTGCTACCGCAACGGCGGGCCGCTGACCGTCACCGACGCCAATCTGCTGCTCGGCCGCATCCAGGCCGGGCACTTCCCCCGCGTCTTCGGACCGGACGGCGACCAGCCGCTCGACCTCGACCTGACGAGACGACGGTTCGCCGAACTGGCCGAGGAGATCGGCGACCGCACCGCCGAGGAGGCGGCCGACGGATTCCTGCGGATCGCGGTCGGCCACATCGCCAACGCGATCAAACGGATCTCCGTCCAGCAGGGCCACGACGTCACCCGCTACACGCTGACCACCTTCGGCGGCGCGGGCGGCCAGGTCGCCTGCCCGGTGGCCGACGCCCTGGGGATCCGCACCGTCCTGGTCCCGCCGATGGCGGGGGTGCTGTCCGCCCTCGGCATCGGGCTGGCCGACACCACCGTCCTGCACGAGCGGGCCGTCGAACGGCCGCTGGCGCGGGAGGAGATGGCCGCCGTCCGGGACCTCGCGCAGGAGCTCGCGGCGGACGCCACCGAGCAGCTGCTCGACCAGGACGTCCCGCGCGAGCGCATCCGCCTGGTCCACCGGGCCCGACTGCGCTACCGGGGCACCGACACCGCGATCGGCGTCCCGCTGGGCGGGCCGGGCGAGATGACGGCCGAGTTCGAGGAGCGGCACCGGGCCGCCTACTCCTTCCTGATGGACCGCCCGCTGGTGATCGAGGCCCTCACCGTCGAGGGCACCGGACTCACCGAGCAGCCGCGGCTCGACGCCCTCTCCCCCGCCCCTCCCCCCGGGGAGCCCCCGGAGCCCGCCACCGTCACGCTGCGCAGCGGCGGCGAGTGGCGCCGGGCCCCGCTGCTCGAACGCCGGTCGATGCGCGCGGGCGACACGGTCACCGGCCCGGCCCTGATCACCGAGCCCGACTCCACCACCGTCGTGGACGACGGCTGGAGGGCCACCGTCACCCCCGGCGGCCACCTGTCGCTCGAACGCACGGGGACGCGCACCGAGCAGGCCGTCACCACCACCGCCGACCCCGTCCTGCTGGAGGTCTTCAACAACCTCTTCATGGCGGTCGCCCAGCAGATGGGCGCCCGGCTGGAGTCCACCGCCCAGTCGGTCAACATCAAGGAGCGGCTCGACTTCTCCTGCGCGCTCTTCGACCCGGACGGCAACCTCGTCGCCAATGCCCCGCACATCCCCGTCCACCTCGGCTCGATGGGCACCACCGTCAAACAGGTGATCCGCCGGCGGGGCCCGCGGCTGCGCCCCGGCGACACCTACGCGGTCAACGACCCCTACCACGGCGGCACCCACCTGCCCGACATCACCGTGGTCACCCCGGTCTTCGACCAGGACGGCCGCGACCTCCTGTTCTTCGTCGCCTCCCGCGGCCACCACGCCGAGATCGGCGGCACCACCCCCGGCTCGATGCCCGCCGACAGCCACGAGATCCACGAGGAGGGCGTGCTGTTCGACACCTGGCCCCTGGTGCTGGACGGGCGGCTGCGCGAGGAGGAGACCCTCCGGCTGCTCACCGGGGCGCGCCACCCGTCCCGCGACCCGGACACCAACCTCGCCGACCTCCGGGCCCAGATCGCCGCCAACCGCAAGGGCGTCGACGAGGCCAACGCCCTGATCGACCAGTACGGACTCGCCGTCGTCCAGGCCTACATGCGGCACGTCCAGGACAACGCCGAGGCCGCCGTGCGCCGGGCCGTCGGCGGCCTGTCCGACGGCTCCTGCCGTTACGAGACCGACTCCGGCGCGGTGATCGCCGTCTCCGTGCGCGTCGACCACCGGGACCGCAGCGCGACCATCGACTTCACCGGCACGTCGCCCCAGCTCGACGGCAACCTCAACGCCCCCACCGCCGTCGTCACCGCCGCCGTCCTCTACGTCTTCCGCACCCTCGTCGCCGACGACATCCCGCTCAACGACGGCTGCCTGCGCCCCCTGCGGATCGTCGTGCCGTCCGGCTCGATGCTCGCGCCCGAGTACCCCGCCGCCGTCGCCGCGGGCAACGTCGAGACCTCGCAGGCCGTCGTCGGCGCGCTCTACGCGGCCCTCGGCGCGCAGGCGGAGGGCTCGGGCACGATGAACAACCTCACCTTCGGCAACGCGGAGCACCAGTACTACGAGACCATCGCCTCCGGCTCCGGCGCGGGCCCGGACTTCGACGGGGCGGACGCCGTCCAGACCCACATGACCAACTCCCGCCTCACCGACCCGGAGGTCCTGGAGTGGCGCTTCCCGGTCCTCGTCGAGGAGTTCGCCGTGCGCCCCGGCAGCGGCGGCACCGGCCGCCGGCACGGCGGCGACGGCGCGCTGCGCCGCCTGCGGTTCCGCGAGCCGATGACGGTCAGCCTGCTCTCCGGCCACCGCCGGGTCGCACCGTACGGCCTCGCCGGCGGCTCCCCCGGCGCGCTCGGCGCCAACCGCGTCCTGCGCGCCGACGGCAGCGTGGAGGAACTGCCCGGCTGCGGCGGCACCGACGTGGCGGCGGGGGACGCGCTGGAGATCCGCACACCGGGCGGCGGCGGGTACGGGGCGCCCGGAGCACAACCGCCACCGCCTTGGCGACGACCGTCCGAGGAGCACCCGTGAGCCCGCCGCCCCATGGCGGTGAAGCTCGCGAACCTCGTGGCCGGCCGTGAAGTCCTGCTCGATGCCATCAGCCCGCCGAAGAAGGCCGTCCAGTACGTCGTACCGGCCAGAACCGGGGCCCTGGCACAACTCGCCAAACGGGACGTCTTCTACGAGAACATTCGAACCGTTCTCGGTGCGGCAGACCGGTGCGGATTCCGGCCCGCAAAGAACTGCCGCGCCTGGATCGCGGACATGGGCCCCGAATCGCCCAGTCCGTACTCGATGTCCGGTCGGCCGCCCCGACGTTGTCCGCACTCTCGGTTCTGGCTCCGGAGGGATTTGCGGGAACACCGGCCGGAATATGGCGCCGCGGTTTCGAGACGGTGATCGAGGGTGATCAGGGCGCGCGTCTCCGCGACGGCGACGCATCCGCCCCTCCCACCAGCCGCTTCCCGTCGTGGGGTCCCGCGTTCCGGGACCGGGGGCTCGTGTCACGGGCCGGCAAGGCCTCCCGCCCTCACCCGTCCTCCGCGGACGCCGGGCGGCGCAGGCGGCGCAGGTAGGGGTCGAAGGAGGGGCGGGGTTCCAGGCGGACCCGGGCGTCGACGCAGACGGCGCCGTCGGGGCGGGCGATGACCGGGTTGAGGTCGGCCTCGACGAGTTCGGGGAGGTCGGCGGCCAGCCGGGAGAGCCGGGCCAGTACGGACCGGACGGCGTCCAGGTCGGCCGGGGGCGTCCCGCCGTGGCCGGACAGCAGCGGTGCGGCGCGCAGGTCGTCGACCATGGTGGTGAGGTCGCGTTCGGTGAGCGGGGCCAGCCTGGTCGTGCGGTCGTCCAGGACCTCGGTCGCGGTACCGCCCAGGCCGAACACCACCAGCGGGCCGAAGACGCGGTCCTGGACCACGCCCGCGAGCAGCTCGACGCCGGGAGCGGCCATCGGCTGCACCACGGCGCCGGCCAGCCCGGCCCCGAAGGCGGCGGTGAACTCCCGGTAGGCGGCACGGACGTCGCCCTCCCCGGCGAGCCCGGTACGGACCGCGCCCGCCGCGCTCTTGTGCACCTGGCCGGGCCAGTACGCCTTGAGGGCGACCTTGCCCTCGTGCCCGAGCCGGGCCAGTGCCGCCGCGGTGACGGCGGCGGTGTGCTCGTCGCGCGCCCAGACCGAGGTGACCAGCGGCAGGCCGTAGCTCTCCAGCAGGTCGGCGGTGGTGAGCGGGTCGAGCCAGCCACCGCCGGGGTGGGCGGCGAGGTGGCCGTCGACGAGGCTGCGGGCGGTGCGCACGTCGCAGCCCGGGGCGTCGGCCTCGGGGGACGGCGGTTCGGCGAGCCGGCGGGCGCGGTCCCGGGCGTGGGCGAGCGCGCGGGCGGCGGCGACGGTGTCCGAGTAGGCCGGGATCCGGCCGCCGTCGGCGCAGGTCAGATAGCTGATCGGCACCTGCTGGTCGAGCAGCACGGCGGCGAACGGGACGCGGCGCCGGGCGGGACCGTCCAGCAGGGCGCGCAGCGGATCGCGGTCGGCGGTGGTGGCGAGCGCGGTCGGGACCAGGCAGAGCAGCACGGCATCGATGCTCCGGTCCCGTTCCAGGGCGTCCAGGCAGCGCGCGAGGTCCTGCGGCCCGACCGCCGCGGTGGTGTCCACCGGGTTGCGGGCGGAGGCGCCCGGCGGGAGCAGCGGGGCGAGCCCGGGCCCGGGCTCGGGCAGCGACAGGCCCGCCTCCGCGCAGGCGTCGGCGGCGAGGACGCCGATCCCGCCCGCGTTGGAGACCACGGCGACCGCGCCGCGCGGCGCCGGGAGCGGCTGGACGTGCAACAGGCCCGCGGTCGCGACGAGTTCGTCGATGCTGCGGGTGGCGGTGATGCCCGCCTGGCGGAACAGCGCCTCCCGGGTGACGGTGGGCGTGGCGGCGGCCGCGGTGTGGGAGGCCGCGCCCCGCCGGCCCGCCTCCGAGCGGCCCGCGTCGACGGTGAGCACCGGCATCCGCCGGGTGACCCGGCGGGCGGTGCGGGCGAAGGCGCGCGGATCGCCGAAGGACTCCAGGTGGAGCAGGGCGAGGTCGGTGCGGCCGTCCTGCTCCCACCACTGGAGCAGGTCGTTGCCGCTGACGTCGTACTTGTCGCCGAGCGAGACGAAGCCGGACACGCCGACCCCCAGCCAGGCCAGCCGCTCCAGCAGGGCGATGCCGACCCCGCCGCTCTGCACGGCCACCCCGGCGGTGCCGGGCAGCGGGAACGCCCCACCGAACTCGGCGTCCAGCCGGACGGCGGGATCGGTGTGCGCGATGCCCAGGCTGTTCGGCCCGACCAGGCGCATGCTGTGCCGGCGGCAGGTGCGCAGCAGGTTGCGGGCCTGCTCCGGGCCGAGGCCGGAGGCGAGCACCACCAGGGCGCGGACCCCGGCCCGCCCGCACTCCTCGGCGACATCCGGCACGGCGGCGGCCGGGACGGCGAGCACGGCGAGGTCCGGCACCGCGGGCAGTGCGCCGACGGACGGGTACGAGGGGACTCCGCCCACGGCTCCGGCGGACGGGTTGACCGCCCACAGCGGGCCGGTGAAGCCGCCCCGCCGGATCCGGGCGAGGACGGTCCCGCCGACCGAGCCCTCCCGCCGGGAGGCGCCGACCACCGCGACCGAGGCCGGGCGCAGCAGTGCCGTCAGGCTGGCCACGTCGGCGCGGCGGGCCCGCTCGTCGACCGCCTCGCGGTAGTGCTCGTCGGCTTCCTCCAGCGGCACCCGGACCCGCACCTCGCCCCGCTCGAAGCGGCGGTGCACCGGCAGGCCGAGCCCGGCGAAGACCTTGTGCACCGCGCGGTTGCCGGTCAGGGTGTCGGCCTCGAAGAAGCGCACGCCCCGGCCCCGCGCGGCGTGGATCAGGTGTTCCAGCAGCAGCGTGGCCACGCCCCGGTGGTGCCAGCGGTCGGCGACCACGAGGGCCAGCTCGGCGGTCCCCGGGGGTTCGTCCAGCAGTTCGCAGTCGGCCTCGCCGACGAGGGCGCCCCCGGCCCACGCGCCCAGCGCCAGCAGGCCCGGGCCGTGCGGGCCGCACAGGCGGTCGGCGGCGAGCCGCGGCGCGGTGCGGCTGGCGCCGAAGAAGCGCAGCCGGCGGCTCTCCTCCGACATCCCGGTGGTGTGCAGGTCCAGGACGGCCCGCCGGTCCGCGGCGGTGACCGGGCGGATCTCGACGGTGGCTCCGTCGGTGAGCAGGGCCGTCTCGACGGTGGTGCGCGGAGCGGGGGCGGTGGACATGGGAGCCTCCTCGGCCCGTTCGCCGGGCGCTGCCGGGCGCTTCGCCGCGCTCCCGGCCGGACCCTTCCAGCGTCCCCGGACCCTCCCGTTCCGGCCAGGGCCGACCGGCCCCGGCGGGCGGGGCGGGCGGGCGGTGCGCAGACTGGGAGACGACCGCTCGGCAGGGAGGTGATCCCCCGTGGAAGCACGCCCGCCCGCGGGGCGCCCGGTGATGCCGGACCCGTGGGTCCTGCGTTACGAGGGCTTCGACCCCGCCGAGGAGGGGCTGCGGGAGGCCCTGTGCGCGGTCGGCAACGGGTACCTGGTGACCCGCGGTGCCGCGCCGGAGGCGGTCGCCGACGGCGTGCACTACCCGGGGACGTACCTGGCCGGCTGCTACCACCGCGCGGTCTCGACCGTGGCGGGCCGGTCGGTCACCAACGAGGACCTGGTCAACGCCCCGAACTGGCTGCCGCTGACCTTCCGGGCCCCGGGGGACGCGTGGTTCGCCGGTCCTCCGGCCGGGCAGACCCTGGAGCTGGACCTGCGCCGGGGCGTGCTGACCCGCACCGCCCTCGTGGTGGACGGGCGGGGGCGGCGGACCGAACTGGTGCAGCGGCGGTTCGCCAGTCAGGCCTCACCGCACCTGGTCGCGCTGAAGAGCACGTTCACGGCGGAGAACTGGTCCGGGCCGCTGGAGGTCCGCTCGGCGCTGGACGGCGTGGTCGCCAACCGGGGCGTCGCCCGCTACCGGGGGCTGGCCGACCGCCACCTCCTCCCGGCCGGGCAGGGCGTGGACGGGGACGGGCTGTGCTGGGTGGAGGTCGCGGCGCCCGACGCGCCGCTGCGGATCGCCCTGGCCGCCCGGACCAGGGCGCCGCGCGGCACCCTCGCCGTCACGCACGAGCACGGGGACGGCCGGGCGGCCGAGCTGCGGATGCTGGAGCTGCGCCGAGGCCGCCCGGTCGCGGTCGAGAAGGTGGTGGCCGTGCACACCTCCCGCGACCCGGCGATCGAGACCCCACTGGCCGCCTCCCTGATGCTCGCCGCCGGGGCCGGGAGCTTCGCCGAGCTGCTCGCCGAGCACGCGCGGCGCTGGACGGAGCTGTGGCGCCACTGCCGGATCGAGGCGGACTTCGACGGCGCCGGACCGCTGCACCTGGCCCTGTTCCACCTGTTGCAGAGCTACTCGGAGCACTCGGTGGACCTGGACGTCGGCGTCCCGGCGCGCGGTCTGCACGGCGAGGCGTACCGGGGGCACGTCTTCTGGGACGAGCTGTTCGTGCTCCGGCTGCTGGACCTTCGCCTCCCGGAGCTGGCCCGCTCGGTGCTGCGCTACCGCCACCGCCGCCTGGACGCCGCCCGGCGGGCCGCGCACGAGGCCGGCTTCCACGGCGCGATGTACCCGTGGCAGAGCGCGAGCGACGGCCGTGAGGAGTCCCAGCAGCTCCACCTCAACCCGCTGTCCGGCCGCTGGCTGCCGGACCACAGCCACCTGCAGCGGCACGTCGGCTCGGCGGTGGCCTACAACATCTGGAAGTACTACGAGGCCACCGGCGACCTGGAGTTCCTCTCCTCGGCGGGCGCCGAGACGCTGCTGGAGATCGCCCGCTTCTGGTCGTCCGCGGCGGCGTACGACCGCGACCGGGGGCGCTGGTCGATCCGGGGCGTGCTCGGGCCCGACGAGTACCACGACGCCTACCCCGGCGCCGACCGCCCCGGGCTGGACGACAACGCCTACACCAACGTCCTGGCCTCCTGGGTGCTGGCCCGGGCCGCCGACACCCTGCGGGTGCTGCCCGGGTACCGGTGCGGCGAACTGCGTGAACGGCTCGCCCTGGACGCCCTGGAGCTCGACCGCTGGCAGGAGATCGGCCGGCGGCTGCACGTCCCCTTCCACCGGGGTGTGCTGAGCCAGTTCGACGGCTACGAGCGGCTCGCCGAACTCGACTGGGCGGCCTACCGGCAGCGCTACACCGACCTGCGCCGGCTCGACCGGATCCTGGAGGCCGAGGGCGACACCGTCAACCGGTACCAGGCCTCGAAGCAGGCGGACGCGCTGATGCTCTGGTACCTGTTCTCCGCCCGCGAGGTCCGCGACCTGCTCCGGCACCTGGGCCACCCGGCCCCGCACGAGCTGTTCCGCCGCACCACGGCCTACTACCTGCGGCGCACCGTGCACGGCTCGACGCTCAGCTCGGTCGTCCACGCCTGGGTGCTCACCCGCGCCGACCGCCGGGCCTCCTGGCGGTACTTCCGCGACGCCCTGGTGGCCGATATCCGGGACAGTCAGCACGGCACGACGGCGGAGGGCGTCCACCTCGGCGCCATGGCCGGGGCCGTCGACCTGCTGCAGCGCTGCTACACCGGGCTGGAGATCGGCGAGGACGCGCTGCGGCTGGACCCGCACCTGCCGTCGGCGCTCGGCCGGCTGGAACTGGAACTGCGCTACCGGGGCCACCAGGGCATGGTGATCACGGTCGACCGGCACACGGCCACGGTGCGCCTGCGCGAGGACGGCGCCGACCCGGTCCGGGTCCGCTGCCGCGGGACCACGGCGACCCTGCGGCCCGGCGGGGTCGCGGTGTTCCGGCTCTGAACCGGCGCCCTGCCGCCGGGGTCACCTGCGGCCCGGGTCACCGGAACGGCTCAGCGGCGCTGCGTCCACAGCGGTTCCACCCGCTCCCATTCGGGCTCCCAGCTCCGTTCGGCCCGCCGGTCCAGTGCCCGGCGGTGCACGGTGCAGCCGAGGACGGCGAGCGAGGTGAGGCCGGCCGCCGTCCCGAGGCCGAGGATCCCCGCGTCCGAGAGGATCGCGGTGGTGTCGCGGGCCCCCGCAGTCGGGGCGCCGTTGTCGTCCACGTGGATCGGTACCGCCGTCCCGACCGGCGTTCCGGTGCTCACCCGGATGGTGCCTGCACCGGGGCCGGTGGGGTAGCTCCACCGGGCGGGGGCGCGCGCCCCGGAGCTTCCGGTCCTCAGGTCGTCCGGCACGGCCGGGCCGACCGTCGTCGCCACGACGGCGTGCCGATGGCGGGCCGCCTCCCGCTCGCTGCGGGTCTCCGCCCGGAACACCAGGACGGCGACCGCCGCGCTCACGGCGAGCAGCGCGGCGAGGACGACCGGCAGGGCCAGCACCAGGCGGCTTCGGGCCCGGTCGACCGGTCGGCACAGTGGATTGTGGTCCAGACCGGAGGCGCGGCGAAGCCGGGAACGGAGCGGCGTGTGCGCGACCGGACGGTGCTGCTGCGCGGCCATGACGCACCTCCTCGGGGCGGGGCCCGCGGTTCCGCCGGCCTCAAGCCCAGTCTTCCGGCGCGGCCACGGACGCCCCGGGGCCCGCCGGGCGGTGGCCTCGAAGGCCGCGCGGTGCGTCCTGGCCGCGCGGGGGCGTCCGGTGGTCGACTTCTCGTTGCGGCGCACCCACGGCGTGTCGGCCGCCGACCGGGCCGCCCGGCTGGGCGCCCTGGTCGGGTTCGCCGGGACGAGCAACGTGGCGGCGGCCCACGCGCACGGGCTGAGGGCGGTCGGCACCATGGCGCACTCGTACGTCGAGGCCTTCGGCGACGAGGCGGCCGCGTTCCGGGCCTTCGCCCGCGCCCACCCGGGGCCGCTCACCCTCCTGGTCGACACCTACGACACCGCCGGCGGGGTCGCGACGGCCGCGCGGGTGCTGCGCGAGCTGGGGCTGCAGGAGGGCTGCGCGGTCCGGCTCGACAGCGGCGACCTGGGCGCGCTCGCGGTCACGGCCCGGCGGATCCTGGACGAGGCCGGGCTGGTCCGGGTGGCCGTCACCGCCAGCGGCGGGCTGGGCGAGTACGCGATCGAGCGGCTGGTGCGCGACCGGGCGCCGATCGACACCTTCGCGGTCGACACCCTGGTGGGGGTGTCGGCCGACGCGCCGTACCTGGACGCGGCGTACAAACTGGTGGCCTACGACGGGCGGCCGATGATGAAGCTCTCGACCGGAAAGATCAGCGCCCCCGGCGCCAAGCAGGTCCACCGGGGCCCCGGATTCACCGACACCGTCGCGCTCGCCGACGAGCCGGCGCCGCCGGACACCGCGCCGCTGCTGCGGACGGTCATGGCGCACGGCGAGCGGACCGGCCCGCCGCCGACGCTCGCCGGGGCGCGGGCCGTGTTCGAGGCGGACCTCGCCGGACTGCCCGCGGCGGCCCGGCGGATCGTCGCGCCGCGGGCTCCCGCGGCCACGCCGTCCGACCGGCTGCGCCGGTACACCGCCGCGGTCCGCCGCGGTATCGAGGAGCGGATCCGCGGGCCGGTGCCGCCGGCCCCTCCCGGCCGCACGACGCCCCGCGCGGCATGGGAACGCGGCCCGACGGCGCCACCGTCCGGTGGTGAGCCCGACGATGTGGAGGAACCATGACAGCCACGACCCCCGGCCACGGAAGCGCCCCGGTCGTTCTCGGGGTGGACACCGACCCCGGGCCGATGGCCACCGCCTGGGCCGCCGACGAGGCCCACCGCCGCGGACTGCCGCTGCGGCTGGTCCACGCGGTCCCCTCGGTGGTCCGCGAGTTCCGGCCGTTCGACGAGGGCCGCTACCACAAGGCGCTGCGCGAGCGCGCCGACCGGGCGCTCGGACGGGCCGCCGCGGCGGCCCGCGCCCGGCACCCGGGGCTGACGGTCACCACCGTGGTCGCCGAGGACGTGCCGGCGCCGGCGCTGTGCCGGGAGTCGGCGCACGCCTCGCTGGTCGTCCTCGGCACCCGGCGGCTGAGCCGGGTCGAGGAGGTGCTGAGCCTCGCCTCGGTGACCGTCCCGGTGAGCGCCCAGGCCCACTGCCCGGTGGTCGTGGTGCCCGGCCCGGAGCACGTCACCCAGGAACGGCCCTACGTCGTGGTCGGCGTGGACGGCAGTCCGACCTCGGCCGCCGCCGTCCGCTTCGCACACGGCCTCGCCGACCGGCGCGGCGCCGATCTGCGCGCCGTCCTGGTCCGCAGCAGCGGCCCGCTCGGCGGCCGGACCGCCCCGGACGAGGCCGAGGCGGAGCCGCGGCGGCTCCTGTCCGAGGCCACCGCGGGCCTGCGGGCGACGGACCCCGGACCGCACCTCACCCACGAGGTGCTGCACGGCCATCCCGTCGAGGAACTGGCACGGGCGTCCGAGCACGCGCTCGCCGTGGTGGTCGGACGGCGGGGCTCCGGCGGGTTCACCGGCATGCGGCTGGGCTCCGTGCCGCACGGGCTGCTCCGCCGCGCCCGCTGCCCCGTCGTCACCGTCCCGCTGCCGTCCGACGAGGCCGGCTGACCCCTGGCCGATCATTCCTGGGAGAGCACCGTGAACGGACCCGTCGTCGTCGGATTCGACGACTCGCCCGAGAGCCTGGCCGCCACCGACTGGGCGGCGCGCGAGGCGCGGCGGCGCGAGTTGCCGCTCGAACTGCTCCAGGCCTGGCCCTGGCCGAAGACCGACGTGCTCGGCACCGACGAGGCGATCCGCTGGAGCCGGCAGCGGCTCGCGGCCCGCGAGGCGGAGCTGCGGGCCGAACTCGCCGGGACCGAGGTCGGCTCCGCGCACGTCCCCGAGGACCCCGTCGAGGCCCTCACGGCGGCCGGGCGGGACGCCACCGTGCTGGCGCTCGGCTCCCGGGGGCTGGGTACCGTGCACGGCTTCCTGGTCGGCTCGGTGAGCCAGCAGGTGCTGCGCAGGGCCGCCTGCCCGGTGGTGCTGGTGCGCGCCGGCGGGGCCGAACCTGACGGGAAGGCCGTGCGGGACGTCGTCGTCGGCGTCGGCCTGGCGCACCCGTGCGACGGACTCCTCGCCTTCGCCTTCGAGGCCGCCGCCCTGCGCTCGGCCCGGCTGCGGATCGTCCACGGCTGGCAGCCGCCGCTCGGCAGCGAGTACCTCTCCGCCACGGCGGTCGAGGGCACCGAGCGGGACCTGTCGGCGGTCGACCGGGACCTGCTGGACGCCCTGGCGGCCCCCTGGCGCGACCGATTCCCCCAGGTGGACGCGACGGCCGAGCTGGTGCACGCCGCGGCCGCCGACGCCCTGGTCGACGCCTCGGCGACGGCCGGCCTGGTCGTGGTGGGACGCCGCGTGCGGCGCCGGCCGTTCGGCCCGCACCTGGGGCCGGTGGCGCACGCCGCCGTCCACCACGTCGGCTGCCCGGTGGCCGTCGTCCCGTACGACTGACCACCGGGCCGCCGCAGCCGGGCCGTTCGGCGGCCGCTCCGGACCGAACGGCCCAACCCCCGGCACCGGTCACGGGGCCAGCCTGGAGGTGACGACCGGTGCGACACCGACGAGAGGTGACAGCCATGCACACCGTGATCGTGTACGAGAGCATGTACGGCAACACCCGCGAGATCGCCGAGGCGATCGCCGAGGGCGTCCACGAAGCCGACCCCGGCGCGGCCGTCGACTGCCTGCCGGTGGCCCGGGCCTCCGCCGAACTCGCCCGGTCCGCGGACCTGCTGGTGGTCGGCGGACCGACCCACATGCGCGGCATGTCCTCCGGCCTCAGCCGCCGGATGGCCGCCAGTGCGGAGGCGAAGAAGGAAGGCCACGAGGAAGCCGCCCGGGAGGCCCACGACACCGCCGAGGGCGAGGGCCTGCGCACCTGGTTCCGCCACCTGCCCGACACCGAGCCCGGCACCTACGCCGCCGCCTTCGACACCCGGGGCGCCGGCACCGGCAGCGGCGGCGCCGCACCGGGCATCGCCCACCGCCTCGAACACCACCACTACGACATCGTCGCCGAGCCCGAGGGCTTCGTCGTCGAGGGCGCCGACGGCCCGCTGCGCGCGGGCGAACTGGACCGCGCCCGCGCCTGGGGCGCCGGCCTCGTCTGACGGCGACCACCGGGCGCGCGACGGGCCCGCGTCCCTTCCCCGGCCCGCCCTCCGCCCGCCGCACCCCCGCGTTCGAAAGGACCGAACGGCCATGACCGCCAACGCCACCACGACGCCGATGCGCACCAAGCGCTGGGCCCTTCGGCTCGACCTGTTCGAGGAGGGCGACGTGACCAAGGTCCACGCCGTCCTCGACACCGGGGACACCACCCTGCACAGCCGCACCGAGGCGCACCGCAACCCGCAGGACCCGCCGGTGCCGGAGATCGGCGACGAGTACGCGGCCGCCCGGGCCCTGATCGACCTCGGGCAGCAGTTGCTGCACGCCGGCCGCACCGACGCCGCGGCCAACGAGCCCCGCGACGACGGCTGAGCGCCGACGCGGCGTGTCCGGCAGCACACCGGCCGCGGCGCGGCCCGGCCCCCCGGAGGACCGGGCCGCGCCCGATCCCCGGGAACCCCTCGCCCTGCTCCTGCGGGACCTCCGGACGTCGCCCGACGGCCTGACCGCGCGCGAGGCCGGTCACCGTCTGGTGGTGCACGGCCCCAACGTCCTCGCCCGGCACGAGCGGCGGCGGTGGCCCGGGGAACTGGTCCAGCAGTTCACCCATCCGCTCGCGGTGCTGCTGGCGCTGGCCGCGGTGCTGGCCGCCGTCAGCTCCTCCCCCGCCCTGGCGGTGGCGATCGCGGCGGTGATCCTGCTCAACGCCCTGCTGGCCTTCGCGCAGGAGCGCCAGGCGGAACGCGCGGTGGAGGCCCTGTCCGGGTTCCTGCCCGACCTGTCGTCGGTGGTGCGCGACGGCCGGCGCGGGCGGGTGCCGGCCCGCGACCTGGTTCCCGGTGACGTGCTGGTCGTCGAGGAGGGCGACCGGATCCCGGCGGACGCGCGCCTGCAGATCCTCGCCGTCGACCTGGGCACGGACACCCTTCCGGCTCTCGCCCTCGGCCGGGAACGCGCCGAGCCCGGGCTCATGGACCGGCCGCCGCGGCCCCGCGCGGAGCGGGTGATCCGGCCGGGCATGCTCGCCCGTGCCTGGGGGTTCCTCGGCCTGATCTCCGCCGCCCTCGTCATGGGCGGGTTCCTGCTGACCCTGGGCCGCGGCGGCTGGCACCCCGGCGACCCGACCGGTCCCGGTACGCCGTTGCACGAGGTCTACCGCCAGGCCACCACGGTCGCCTGGCTGGGCATCGTCGCCTGCCAGATCGGCACCGCCTTCGCGGCCCGCACCGACCGGGCCTCGCTGCGGTCGGTCGGTGTGCTCGGCAACCGCCGGCTGCTGGGCGGCATCGGCTTCTCGCTCGCCTTCGCCGCGGCGATCGTCTACCTGCCCGCACTGCACGGGGTGTTCGGCACGGCCGCGCTCTCCCCGGCACAGCTGCTGACCGTGACACCGTTCCCCTTCCTGGTCTGGGGTGCGGACGAGCTGCGCCGCGCCACCGTACGCCGTCACCGCCCCGCGCCGGTGACGGCGCCGGTCCCCGCGCCGGTCCCCGCCGGGGAGCCAGGACACCACGGCCTGCCCGTCCTCCTGGCCCGCCACGGCTGGAGCGCCCGGCGCCTCGACGAAGCCCTCGGGGTCGGCGAACGGGCGGCCGCGGAGCTGGTCGCGCACGCCGGGCGGATCGCCGCCGGCCACGGGCGGCACCGGGGCGATCCGCCACCCGCGCCGTCCGCCCGCCCGGAGCGCCGGGTCGCGTCAGATCGCCAGGTCGCGGCGCTCCAGCAGGGCGAAGGCGGCCGCCAGGCCGGCCAGGCCGACGGCGCACAGGACCGCCAGTGAGGCCCACGGGACGCTGCCGTGGGCCAGGGCGTCGCCGGGCGTGTAGTAGTGGAAGGGGCTGAGGTAGCGCAGCGGCGCGGCGGGGGCCCAGGCGAGGGCCACGAAGTTGAGCGCGAAGCCGACCGCGCCGAGGGCGACCGCGGCGCCGACCACATGGGCCCGGCGGCGGCTGACGGCCGAGACGGCCAGCACGGGCCCGGTCAGGCAGAGCGTGAAGCCGCAGCCCAGCAGCCCGGCGGCGAGCACCCCGCCGACCGGGACGGCGGCCCGCAGGTCGGGTGAGAGGGCGACACCGAGCGCCACCGTGGCGGTGGCCGCGGCGTTCAGCAGGACGGACGCGGCGGCGAGCGCGGCGGTCCGCTCGGCGAGCAGCCGGCGGCGGGAGACCGGACGGGTCATCAGCAGCTCGATGGTGCCGGACTCGACGTCGGCGGCGACCGCGGCCGCGCCCAGCGCGCCGATGGCGGTCAGCTGGAGCGCGATCCAGAAGGGATGGGTGAGCCCGGCGCCGAGCAGACCGGGGTAGCTGGCGATGGAGACGTCCCCGTTGGAGCCGCTGAACGCCTTGAAGGCGTCGGGCGGGTTCGCCGTGCCGCCGAACAGGTCCGTGGGCGGCACGGTGCCGGTGATCACGACGATCAGCGCCTCGAAGACGACCATGCCGAGCACCAGCGAGAGCAGCATCCGGCGGCGCCGGTGCAGGGCCAGCCAGAGCAACGGGAGCCGTCGGCTGACGGTGGCCCGGCTCATGACCGCTGCTCCGGGGCGTGGCCGTCGCCGGAGCTGGCCCCGGACTCGGGGGAAGCCCCGTCGCCGGTCCGGTAGAGGTCGAGGAACGCCTCGTCCAGACCGGCCTCCTCGACGGTGAGGTCCCCGACCGGCAGGGCGGCGAGCAGGTCGCGCACCGCCGCCACGAGGTCGTCCGGGGGCACCAGGAGTTCCACCCGGTCGCCGTCCCAGCGCGGCGACCACTGCTCCGCCGCGCCGAGCGGCCGCGTGCCGAGCCCGTCGGCCAGCACCAGCCGGATCCGCCGGGCGCGGGCCCGGCGCAGCGCGGAGACCGACTGGACGGCCACCAGCCGCCCGCCGCGGATGATCGCCACCCGGCCGCAGGCCCGCTGCACCTCGGGCAGCACGTGGCTGGAGAGCAGCACCGTGCGGCCGGCCCCGGTCTCCTCGGCGAGGAGTTCGAAGAACACCTCCTGGACCAGCGGGTCCAGCCCCTCGGTGGGTTCGTCGAGCACGGTCAGGGCCGGCCGGTGCTGCAGGGCCTGGACGAGGCCCAGCTTCTGCTTCATGCCGCGCGAGTACGCGCCGACCGTCTTGTCCAGGTCCGCCCGGGACAGGCTCAGCCGGGCGCAGAGCTCGGCCTGCCGCGGGGCGGGGGCGCCCTGGAGGTTCGCCAGCAGGTCGAGGGTCTGGCGCCCGGTGAGTTCGGGGTAGAGCCGCAGCTCGCCCGGGAGGTAGCCGATGGAGGGCGCCACCCGGCGGTGGTCGGCCACCGGGTCCCGGCCGAGGACGCGGACCGCGCCGGCGCTCGGCTTGAGCAGGCCGACCAGGCAGCGCAGGGTCGTGGTCTTCCCCGCGCCGTTCGGCCCGAGCAGGCCGAACACCTCGCCGGCTCCGATGTCGAGGTCCAGGCCGTCGACGCCGACGCTCCGGCCGTACCGTTTGGTCAGCGATCTGAGTTCGATCACCGCCGTGCCCGCAGCGGACATGTTCCACCTCCCGTGGTGAGCGCCGTTCCATGGTTCCCGCGCGACGGCATCGCGTACCGGGCTGCCGCTCCCCCACCCTGGCGCGCCCGCGGCCGGGGCGCACGGGGCCGAACGGCCCTGCGCGGCGGGACCCGGCGGGCCAGGGTCCCGGGCCGGCGGTCCCTGGCGTCGGGCCGTCCGGTGGCGCACCGTGGAGGGAACGGAGCCCCCGTGCGGTCCGGGGCACTCGGCGAGACACCGGGGGCAGCCATGCGCCGTGTCATCCGTTTCCGCGAACTCCGCCGGGCGGACACCGGCGTGGTGGGAGGCAAGAACGCCTCGCCCGGTGAGCTGATCACCGCGCTCGGCCCCCTCGGCGTACGGGTCCCCGACGGCTTCGCCACCACGGCCGACGCCTACCGGGAGCTGCTGGACGCCGGAGGCCTGCGCGAGGTGATCGCGCGGCAGGTCGAGCGCCTGCACCGGGGCGTGCCGCTGGCGGAGGCCGGCGCCGCGATCCGGTCCGCCGTCCTGGCCGCGCCGCTGCCCCCGGAGACGGCCGAGGAGATCACCGAGGCGTACCGGCGGCTCGCCCGGGAGGCGGGCCGCGAGGATCCCGACGTCGCCGTGCGCAGCAGCGCCACCGCCGAGGACCTGCCCGGGGCCAGTTTCGCGGGCCGGCAGGAGACCTTCCTCAACGTCCGGGGCGCCGGAGCGCTGCTGGACGCCTGCCGGCGCTGCTTCGCCTCGCTGTTCACCGACCGGGCGATCGACTACCGGGAGCGGATGGGCTTCGACCACCTCTCCGTGGCGCTGTCGGTCGGCGTCCAGCTGATGGTCCGCTCCGACCTCGCGGGCGCCGGTGCCCGATGGATCTGGAGTGGGCCAAGGACGGGATCAGCGGGGGGCGGACGGCGTGGGGCTGGCCCGGACCGAGTTCGTGGTCGCGCACCAGGTGCGGATCCACCCGATGGCCCTGGTCCATCCCGAACGGCTCTGTGCCGGGGACCGCCGGCGCGTCGACGAGCTGACGTTCGACTACCCGGACCGCACCGAGTACTTCGTGGACCGGCTCGCCCACGGCGTGGCCAGGATCGCCGCGTCCCGCTGGCCGGACCCGGTGGTGCGCACCAGCGACTTCAAGACGAACGAGTACGCCCGGCTGATCGGCGGCAGCCCGTTCGAACCGGACGAGGCCAACCCGATGATCGGCTGGCGCGGCGCGAGCCGCTACTACGACCCCGGGTACCGCGAGGGCTTCGCCCTGGAGTGCCGGGCGCTGCGCCGGGCCCGCGACGAACTCGGGCTGACCAACGTCATGGTGATGATCCCGTTCTGCCGCACCCCCCGGGAGGCCGACCAGGGTCCTCGCGGTGATGGCCGACAACGGGCTCACCCGGGGCGCGAACGGCCTGCGTGTCTTCGTCATGGCCGAGATCCCGGCGAACATCCTGCTCGCGGAGCGGTTCGCCGAGCGGTTCGACGGGTTCTCGATCGGCAGCAACGACCTCACCCAGCTCACCCTCGGGGTCGACCGCGACTCCGGCCTGCTCGCCCACCTCTTCGACGAGCGCGACCCCGCCGTCACCCGCGGCATCGAGTCCCTGATCGCCGCCGCCCACGCGGCCGGCCGCCACGTCGGCCTCTGCGGACAGCGTCCCAGCAACGACCCGGACTTCACCCGCTTCCTGGTCGCGGCCGGGATCGACTCGATCTCCGTCAGCCCGGACAGCTTCGCCGCGGTGAAGCGGGCCGTGGCCGCCGCCGAGCGGAGCGGGTGAGCCGGGCCCGCCCGGTCGGACCGGAACGGTGGACCGACCGGCCCTGCACGATCCGGCGCCCCGGCGCGAGCGGCACGGACGTGAGCCGCGCTCGGCCGGCCTGCTACAGCGGAGCCGGCTTCACTCCCGGCCTGCGTGCCGAAGCGGCCCTGGACGGAATCGCCCTGGCGGGCCCCGACCGCCTCCACCACGGCGCCTGACCGGCGGACGGAGCACGAGCGTGCCCGCCCGGCCGATCCGCTCACGGGTGACGACACCGCCCCGGCCCGCCGTGGTCATTCCCGCTCCCCGGGGTCCCGCGGCTTGCGGAGCGACATGGGCGGCGGCTGCTCGGCGCCGAGGATGGCGAGCACGGCCTTCCCGTCGACCGTCTCCTCCGCCATCAGCCGCCCGGCCAGTTCGTCCAGCTGCCGGCGGTGGCCGCGCAGCAGCTCGACGGCGCGCTGCTCCGCCCGCCGCAGCAGTCGTGCCACCTCCTCGTCCACCGCGTGCTGGGTCTGCTCGGAGTAGGGACGGCGCAGCCGGTCCTCGGCGCTCTCGCCGAGGTACTGGGGTGTGCCGGAGGCATAACCGACGGGGCCCAGGGCGTCGGAGAGGCCGAACTCGCGAACCATGCGGGTGGCGACCACGGTGGCGTTGGCGAGGTCGTCGGCGGCGCCGCTGGAGCCCTCGCCGAGGACGACCAGCTCCGCCGCCCGGCCGCCGAGCTGGACGGCCAGCAGGTCCTCCAGGTACCCCTGGCTGTAGAGGTGCCGTTCGGCTTCGGGCAGCTGCTGGGTCGCGCCGAGGGCCATGCCGGCCGGCAGGATGGTGACCTTGGCGACCGGGTCGGCGTGCTCGCAGAGCGCGGCCATCAGGGCGTGGCCGGACTCGTGCACGGCGACCGCTCGGCGTTCCTCCGGGAGCAGGGCGTTGGAGGACTCCCGGCGGCCGAGCAGGACCCGGTCCCGTGCGGTGTCCAGATCCTGTGCCGTGATGACGGTGCGGCCGGCGCGCACGGCGTTGATGGCGGCCTCGTTCACCAGGTTGGCGAGGTCCGCCCCGGAGAACCCGGGTGTGGCCCGGGCGGTGCGGTCCAGGTCGACGTCCCCGGCCAGCGTCTTGCCCCGCGCGTGGACGGCGAGGACGGCCGCCCGCTCCGCCTGGTTCGGCAGCGGGACCGTGACCTGCCGGTCGAAGCGGCCGGGCCGCAGCAGGGCCGGATCGAGGGCGTCGGGACGGTTGGTCGCGGCGAGCACCACGATGCCGACGCTCTGGTCGAAGCCGTCCATCTCGGCGAGCAGTTGGTTGAGGGTCTGTTCCCGCTCGTCGTTCCCGCCGAGGCGCGCTCCCCCGCCGCGCCGGGCGCCGACGGCGTCGATCTCGTCGATGAAGATGATCGACGGCGCCCTCTTGCGCGCCTCCTCGAACAGGTCGCGGACCCGGGAGGCCCCGACTCCCACGAACATCTCCACGAAGGCCGACCCGGTCACCGAGAGGAACGGCACCTCGGCCTCACCGGCGACCGCACGCGCCAGCAGGGTCTTTCCCGTGCCGGGCGGGCCGACCATGATCACCCCGCGTGGGCCCTTCGCGCCGGCGGCGGCGTACCGCCCGGGGCTGCGCAGGTACTCGACGACCTCGCTCACCTCCTGCTTCACCCCCTCGTAGCCCGCGATGTCGGCGAACCGGGTGTGCGGCCGCTCGGCCTCGATGATCTTCGCCCGGGACCGCCCGATCGCGCTGAGGCCGCCGGTCATCGCCCTGGTCGCCGCCCGCCCCGACCAGAGGAACAGCCCCACCAGGACGATCAGCGGCAGGAAGACGAACAGGGTGGTCAGCACCGAGCCGCCGCCGGTCGGCTTCGCCGTGATCTCGACCTGCTGCGCCTGCAGTTGCCGGGTGAGCCCGCTGCTGTCCAGCGCGGTCGGGATCTGCGTGGTGAACTTCGTGCCGTCCTTCAGCGTGCCGCTGACGGCGCCCTTGTCGGTGATCTCGACCGTCTTGACCTGGCCCGCGCCGACCCGGCCGGTGAAGTCCGAGTAGGAGTACCGGTCGGCCGTCCCCGACGGCATCCGGGTCAGCAGGACGAGGATCAGGAGCACCGCGACGACGACCGGCAGCAGCCACCGCCGCAGGCCCGCGGGCGGCCGTCCCGGTTCCCGGCCGGCGGGCTTCGGAGGGGCGGGCGGCGGGCCCGGCTTCGCCCTCCGTGTCGGGTGCCGGACCGGGAAGCGGTTGCGTGCGGTCATCTGGTGCCTCCGCCTCCATGGTCCGCCACCGCGCGGGCCACGGGCAGGGCCGTCCGGCCCACCCCGGCCGGACACGCGGCTCGGCCGGTCACTGCCCCGCCGGGCGGTCCCGGTGGGCGGCGAGCACCGCGCGGACCTCCTCGGCGGCCCTCGGCACGGCGGCGGCGACGGCGGGGCCGAGGCCCTGGCCGATGGTGAAGTCGCCGCCCTCCACCGCGACCACCACGAGTTCCCCGGGCAGTCTGCCGAGCTCGGCGGCCAGCGCGGTGCCCTGGCCCAGGCCCAGCCCGTGCGTGCCGACCGCCGTCGCGGTGTCCAGTGGCTGCTCCGGCGGCACCGGGTGCAGGGTGAGCCGGTGGACCCGGCCCGGATGCCCGGACGTCGGCGCGCGAGCGCCAGCGGGCGAGCTGCCCGAGGAACAGCTGCCCACCCGGAGCGCGGTACCCGCTGAGCACCGTGACGGTGCCGTACGCGTCGCGGCGGGCGAGGACCTCCTCGATCACCGGCCGCAGGGGGGCGAGTCCGATGCCGCCCGAGACCACCAGGACGTCGCTGCCGGGCGGCGGGGTCCGCCAGGCGGTGCCGTACGGCCCCCGCTGCCCCGATCCCGACGCCGCCCTGCCGTGGCCCCGTACGGCCGGGCAGGACATGCTGTGGCACGGTACCCCCACGCCTCCGTGACCGGGCCGCCGGCCCGCCGACCTCCGGGCCGGCGGGCCGGCGGGCCGGCGCGCCATGGCCGGGGACCCGCTCAGTCCTGGGCGGGGGTGATCAGGCCGTAGTGGCCGTCGTAGCGGTGGTAGAGGACGTTGCCGCGCCCGGTGGCCGCGTCGGTGAAGAAGACGAACGGCAGGCCCGAGAGGTCCAGGCGCTCCACCGCCCCGCCCACCGTCAGTTCCGGTACGTCGGCGGTGCTCACGGTCAGGCCGGGGACGGGCTCGGCGGGGGCGCCGGCCGAGGCGACCCGGTGGGCGCCGGTGCGGTCGTCGCGGTAGACCACGCTGTCGGCGGCGCTGCGGGCGTCGGTGAACAGGTGGAAGGCGTAGTCCATCGCCTCCAGGTCGAGCACGGCCGCCCAGGCGCTCTGCCGGGCCAGGCCGTAGGTCTTGTGCCGCACGATCTCCCGCTCCGCGGCCGCCCGTTCGACATGCTGCGGGCTGTGCTCCTCGCCGTGCCGCTCGACCCAGGCGCTCGTGTGGTGACGCCGGCCCACCTTGGCGCACTTGGCGGACAGGCGGTCCTGGAGCCGGTCGACGGCCTCCTGCATGGTGGCGGCCGCGACCTGGGCGCGGACCGGGCGGCCGTTCAGGTCCACGACGGCCTGGGCGACGGAGGGGCGGACCACCGAGTGGTGCGGCTCCTGGGTGAGCTTCACCCGCACCGCGAGGACGGGTTCGTGGATCCGGCGGAGCACCGCCTCCAGCTTGGCGCGGGCGTAGTCGGGCGCGGCCAGGGAGACCTCACCACGGGTCGTCACACTGATCTCGACGGCCGGGAGGCTCTGCAGCGGGTTCATCTGAACGTCCTTTCCTGAAGGCGCCGGGAGCCGAACACGCCGACCTGGTCGCCGTGTTCGTGGCACCGATCCTCCGGGGGCCGGGACACCGGGGGCAGGGCCGGAGGACCCCCTCGCGGGCGCCACCGGTCCCGGTGCGGACGTCCCGAGGGTCCCTGGCGGTTGCCGAGGGGGGCGTCCGGCCGGGCGGTGGGGGACCGAACGACCCTTCTCCCATGCGCCCGGGGAGGCCGACCATCGAGCCCATGGAATCCGACCGCATCCCCACCGCGCACGCCCCGTTGGACGAGCGGCACTGCCGGCGCCTGCTGGCAGGGTCCTCGGTCGGCCGGGTGGTCTACACGGTCGGCGCGCTGCCGGCCGTCCTGCCGGTCCGCTACCGGCTCGGGCGGGACGGCAGCGTGCTGCTCAGCGCCGCCGCCCGCTCCGAGCTGGCGCGGGCGGTGTCCGGCGCGCTGGTGGCGTTCGAGGCGGGCGAGGTCGACGAGGCCGACGGGGCCGGCTGGAGCGTGACCGTGCTCGGCCGGGCCGACGTCTCCCCGGACGGTCCGCCCCCGGACGCCCGCCCGGCGGACGCCCGCCCGGGCCGGGTATCGATCCGGATCCGGCCCGAACTCGTCACCGGCCGGCTGCTGCCGGACACCCCGCGCTGACGTCCGACCGTCCCGCCGGACGGCCCGGCCCGCGCGACGGCCCGCCCCGCGGACGGCTCAGACCGGCAGCGGCGCCGACCAGACCAGCCGGGTGCCGCCCTCCGCCGGGCGCTCCAGCGCGAACGCCCCGCCGAGCGAGCCGGCCCGCTCCGCCAGGTTGCGCAGACCGCTGCGCCGCCCCTGCTCGGGCACCCCGACGCCGTCGTCCGCGACGGTCAGCACCACCTGCCCGCCCGCGGCCCGCAGCGCGACCTCGACCCGGCTCGCCGCGGCGTGGCGGGCGGCATTGCTCAGCGCCTCGCCGAGCACGGCCAGCACGTGCCCGGCCACCTCGGCCGGTACGTCGGTGTCCAGCAGCCCCTCCATGCTCAGCCGGGGCGCGAAGCCGAGCACCGCCTGGGCCTGTTCCACGACCTTGACCGCCCGGGCCCGCAGCCCGTGGCCGACGGCCTCCTCGCGGGCCCGCAGGCCGAAGATCGTCGACCTGATGATCTTGATGGTCTCGTCGAGGTCCCCCACCGCGCGCAGCACCCGGTCCGAGGCGCCCGGATGGTCGATCAGCCGGGCGGCGCTCTGCAGGGTCATCCCGGTGGCGAACAGCCGCTGAATGGCCAGGTCGTGCAGGTCCCGGGCGATCCGGTCGCGGTCCTCCAGCATCGCCAACTGGTCGGCGTCACGCCGCCGTTCGGCCACCTCCAGGGCCAGGGCGGCCTGGTCGGCGAAGCCCAGCAGCGGGCCGGTCTCCCGGTCGGTGAACTCCGCCGCACCGGCCGTCCTGGCCAGCATCAGCACGCCGTCGATCCGGCCGGTGTCCCGTCCGAGCGGCACCGCGACCGCCGGACCGAGCCCGGCGAAACGCCCCGTCCCCGCCGCCCGCCGGGGGTCGCCCGCGAGGTCCGCCGTGATGACCGGCACCCCCGAGGCGCAGGCCTCGCCGGCCAGTGACCCCTCCAGCGGGACCGCCAGGCCCTCCCGGCCCGGGGCGTCCCCGCCCGAGGCGAGCTCGACGCGCACCGTGCCGGTCCCGTCCACCGGGACGCAGACGTCGGCCAGATCCGCGCCGGTGATCTCCCGCGAGCGCTGCGCGATCAGCGCCAGCACCTCCGAGCGGGAGCCGCCGGACAGCAGGGCGCGGGTGATCTCCGCGCTGGCGCTCAGCCAGCGCTGCTGGCGCTGCGCCTCCTCGAACAGCCGGGCGTTGTCGATCGCCACCCCGGCGGCCACCGCCAGCGTGGAGATCACCGCCTCGTCGTCGGCGTCGAACTCCTCGCCGTTGCGCTTGTCGGTCAGGTAGAGGTTCCCGAAGACCTCCTCGCGCACCCGCACCGGGACGCCCAGGAAGCGCCGCATCACCGGGTGGTGGGCGGGGCAGCCCACCGAGGAGGGGTGCTGCGAGAGGTCCTCCAGCCGCAGCGCCGCCGGGTTGCGGATCAGTTCGCCGAGCAGGCCCCGCCCGGTCGGGTACGGCCCGATCCGCGCGATCTCCTCCTCCGACAGACCGACCGTCAGGAACTGGGAGAGCGTCTCGCCGTCGGCTCCGATCACCCCGAGCGCCGCGTACCGGGCGTCGACCAGGACGGCGGCGGCCTCGACGATCCGGCGCAGCACCTGGGTGAGGTCCAGCTCGCGGCCGACCGACAGCACCGCCTCCAGCAGACTGTGCACCCGGTCCCGGGTGCCGCGGGCCGCGTCGATGCGGGCCTGCAACTCCTCCAGCAACTCGTCCAGCCGAAGCTGCGGGATCCTCGACCGCACCGTCTCGCTGCTCACAGAGCTCTCCTCGTGTCCGCCGCCCGCGCGATTGTGACAGATCGCGGTGAATGCGCAAGGGCGGCCTCACAGCTCCGGCCATCACCCGGCACGCGCGGCGGCACGGCCCGGAAGGCGCTCTGCGCCCGGGACCTTCGGCAGGCGGATGGGGCTGCTCGGACCCTGGGGCCGGCCCCCGTCCCGGCGGGAGGCTGAGGCCTGACGGGATCGCGCGCACCGGTGACGCGGACCGCCGGGGACCGGGGAGGTCGCGGACATGACGCACAACGTGACGGTGGGCATCGACGGTTCGGTGCAGAGCGCGGCGGCGGCCGAGTGGGCCGCCCGCGAGGCACACCGGCGCGGGCTCGCGCTGCGGATGATCCACGTGGCGGGCACCGAGGCCGACGCCCTGGAGCGCGACCTGGGCGGTGGGCGGGCGCTGCCCGGGCGGGTGGCCGAGATCTGCGACGGGATCGCCGCCGGGTGGCCCGAACTGGACGTCACCTGCGAGGTCCAGCCCGGGCACCCGGCGTACACCCTGGCCGCGGCGAGCGGTCGGGCCGAGCTGCTGGTGCTGGGATCGCGCGGCCTCGGCGGATTCACCGGCCTGCTGGTCGGCTCCGTCGGGCTGCGGACCGCCGCCCGGTCGCTCTCCCCCGTCGTGCTGGTGCGGGCCGAGACCGAGGCCGAGACCGAAGCGGAAGCCGCAGCCGACCGGATCGACGCGCCGGGCGACGTCGTGGTCGGTGTGGAGGGCGACCGGCCGTGCGACGCCGTCCTGGAGTTCGCCTTCCAGCAGGCGGCCGACCGCGGCGCCCGGCTGCGGGCGGTGGAGAGCCGGACCACCTCCCACGACGTCTACACCACGCAGGCCCCGGTCGAGCAGGCCGAGATCAGGGAGTCGCTGGCCGCCGCCGAGCAGGTGCGGCTGCGGGACGCGCTGGCCCGCTGGCGGGAGAAGTTCCCGCAGGTCCGGGTCGAGGCCGAGGTGTGCCCCTGGAGCGCGGGCCGGGTGCTGGTGGAGGCCTCCCGCAGCGCCTCGCTGGTGGTGCTCGGCCGGCGCACCGCCCGGCACCCGCTGACGGGGCCCCACCTCGGGCCGGTGGTCCAGTCGGTGCTCCACCACGCGCACGCCCCGGTCGCCGTCGTGCCGCACCACTGAAACCACCGGCCGCCTCCTCGCCGTCCGGCTACGACAGGTGGCGGCCGAAGAAGGCCCCCACCCGGCGCCGGACGTCGGCGAGGGTCACCGCCGGGTCGCCGGCGCCGACGAGCGCGGCCCGCGTCGTCGCCGTCACCAGGCCGGCGGCCTGAAGGCGCGCGACGAGCGGGCCGTAGTCGGTGAACGCCCAGTGGTTCGCGTCGGCGAGCAGCACGCGGCGGCCGGGAAGGCCCGCCCAGGAGGACTCGACACGGGCCGCGCCCTCGAATCCGTCGGTGCGCAGCAGCAGCAGCGGCCGGCCGGCTTCGGCCGGTGCCGGGTACAGGTCGAGATAGCCCTCCAGGTTCGCCACCGCACCGACCCGGCGGTCGCCGCGGGCCGCGTACACCGCCGCCGTGCCGCCCGCGGAGTGCCCGTACAGACCGATCCGGCCGGGGTCCACGACCGGTGCGAGCGGCAGGTCGCCGAGCCCGTCCAGGACCAGCCGGAGGTCCGCGATCCGGGTGTCCACCATCGTGCGGAAGGTCGCCGGGTCCGGCGGCCCGATCAGGACGGTCGTCCGCAGCCCGGTCGGCAGTTCCACCTGGGAGGCGTCACCGGGGTGGTCGACGAGGACGACCACCCGGCCGTGGCTCGCCAGGTCCTCGGCGAGGGTCGTGCCGAGCGTGCGGGAGTCACCGCCGCCCGGTGAGTACACCAGCACCGGCCGCCGCCCGGGCAGCGGCGGCGCGCCCACGTATCCGTGGGTGAGGACCGCGCCCCAGTCCACCGCTCCGGGCTCCGGCAGCCCGGGGTGGCGGCCCGGGGCGTACTCGGCGAACACCGCGGCCTCGGCCGGGGTGAGCTGCGGGGCCCGGGAGAAGCCGCGTACCGACCGGGCCGGGTACAGGACGGTCAGCATCAGCTCCCGGACGCCGCCCACCCACGGGTCGGTCCGGGCCGGGTCCGTCAGATGGACCGTCCGCAGGCCCACGGGGTAGGGGCCGGTGGGCGCGGGCAGCCGGAGGACCGGGCCGGCGGCGGCGGACGCAGCCGTGGGCAGCAGGGCGGCGGCGGTTCCGAGTAGGGTGCCCTTCAGAAGAGCGCGTCGAGAAGTCATACGAACATCCTTGGGGCGGGGGCCGTCACGATGCGAAGGTTCAGGCTCTGACCGAAAGGCCGGCCCGGGACGAGGAGCTGCGAGGGTGCTGCGGATCCACTTCACCGCGCGGGACTTCGCCCGGATCCGCTTCGCCCCCCGCCCGGCGCCGCTCCAGGAGCTGCACGCCGCCCTGACGACGGCCGTGACCCGGCGCGGCGGGCCGCTGTTCGCGCCGTGGCGCGGCCGTGTCCTGCGCTCCCTCCCCGCCGCGGCCGACCCGCTCGCCGACCTGGTCCCGGCCGGCCGCCCGCCCTCCTTCCTCGACGTCCTCGGCGACACCATGGCCGAGGGCTTCGAACAGATCCGCGCCGCCCGCCCCGCTCTCGTCCGCTCCGAGCTGGAGCGGGTCCACGGGGCGGTGCCCGCCCCGCACTGGATCCGCGGTCTGCACGCGGGCGACGGGACGGCCTGGCGCACCCTGCGCCGCGCCCAGCGGGCCGCGTACGAGGCGGTCCTCGCCCCGGTCTGGTCCGCCGTCCAGGACCTGCACCGCGAGGAGTTCACCCGCTACGCCCTGACCGTCGCCGAGCACGGCACGGCCGCCGCACTGACCGGCCTGACCCCCGGCAGCCGGCTCCACGAGGACGTGTGGGAATGGCCCGGCGCGGCGCCGGACCGCGAGGTCCGCCTCGACGGGCGCGGCCTGGTCCTGCTGCCCACCTTCCACCACCCGGCGGGCCCGCTCCTCCAGGACGTCCCGGGCCGTCCCGCGGTCCTGACGTACCCGGCCGGTCCCGGGCTCCCGCCTGCCGCGGGGCACCCGGTCGTCCCCGCCGAGTCCCTGGCCGCCGTCCTGGGCCGCACCCGGCTGGACACCCTGCGCCTGCTCGCCGAACCCCACACCACGACCTCCCTGGCCCGCGCCCTGCGCGTCAGCAACGCGACGGCCTCCTCCCACGCGGCGGCGCTGCGGGCAGCGGGCATGGCGACGACGACCCGCACGGGCCGCTCGGTCACCCACCGGCGCACCGCCCTCGGCGCGCTGGTCGCGGGCGCCTGAGCGCCGCGGCCCGCCGCTCGGCCCCCTCCTGGCACCGGGACCAACCACCCTCCGCGGCAGGGACCTTCGGACCGCGGACAGGTCCCGTTGGGCGGATCCCCGCCGGCCCCCGGGCGAGGAGTCTGGAACCGAAGGCGCCCGAGGCGCCCGATGTCGGACGACGACCGGAAAGGCAGTCCAGCATGACCTCCCGCCCGAAGCACGATGCGCAGCCGTCGACCACGAGCGCCCTTCCCGCCCCGCCCGACAGCGTCGACCGGCTGGTCGCCGCCGCCCTCGACGCCCTGGAGGAGTACGGCTCCTTCACCCAGGAGCAGGTCGACCACATCGTCAGGAAGGCCTCGCTGGCCGCGCTGGCCCAGCACACCGGGCTCGCGGTGCTGGCGGTGGAGGAGACCGGGCGGGGCCTGTTCGAGGACAAGGCCGTCAAGAACGTCTTCGCCTGCGAGAACGTCACCCATGTGATGGCCAGGACGAAGACCGTCGGGGTGGTGCGCCGGGACGAGATCGACGGCATCGTGGAGATCGCCGAGCCGGTCGGCGTGGTCGCCGGCATCACCCCGGTCACCAACCCCACCTCCACCACGATCTTCAAGGCGCTGCTCGCGCTGAAGACCCGCAACCCGATCGTCTTCGCCTTCCACCCGGCGGCCCAGCGCTGCTCGGCCGAGGCGGCCCGGATCGTGCGCGACGCGGCGGTGGCGGCCGGTGCGCCGGCGCACTGCGTCCAGTGGATCGAGGAGCCGTCGATGGCGGCCACCGACGCGCTGATGCGCCATCCGGGGGTGGCGACGATCCTGGCCACCGGCGGCAACGCGATGGTGCGGGCGGCCTACAGCTGCGGCAAGCCCGCGCTGGGCGTCGGCGCGGGCAACGTGCCGGCGTACGTCGAGCGCAGCGCGGACCTGCGGCGGGCGGTCAACGACATCGTGCTGTCGAAGACCTTCGACAACGGCATGATCTGCGCCTCCGAGCAGGCGGTGATCCTGGACGCGGAGATCCGCGACGCGGCGCTCGCCGAGTTCCGCGGGCTGAAGGCGCACCACGCGAGCGCCGAGGAGAAGGCGCTGCTGGAGCGCTACCTGTTCGGCGTGGGCGACGGGGCCTCGTGCGCGGGTGCGAAGCTGAACGCCGAGGTGGTGGGCCGCACCGCCGCCGAGATCGCCACGGCGGCCGGCTTCGAGGTGCCGGCCGACACCTCGGTGATCCTGGCCGACTGCGAGCGGGTCGGCCCGGCCGAACCGCTCACCCGGGAGAAGCTCTGCCCGGTACTCGCCGTGCTGACCGCGGGCTCCCGCCGGGAGGGCGTCGAACTGGCCGCCGCCATGGTGGAGTTCGACGGGCTGGGGCACTCGGCGGCGGTGCACACCGAGGACGCGGCGTTCACCGAGGAGTTCGGACACGCCGTCAAGGCCTGCCGGATCATCTGGAACGCGCCCAGCTCGCAGGGCGGCATCGGCGACGTCTACAACGCCTTCACGCCCTCGCTGACCCTGAGCTGCGGCAGCTACGGGCACAACTCGGTGGCCGGCAACGTCTCGGCGCTGAACCTGGTGAACATCAAGCGGATCGGGCGGCGCAACACCAACATGCAGTGGTTCAAGGTCCCGCCGAAGATCTTCTTCGAGCGCAACTCCGTCAAGTACCTGGCGAGCATGCCGGGCGCCCACCGGGTCGTCGTGGTCACCGACCACACCATGGTGGCGATCGGCCACCTGGAGCGGATCCGCGGTGTGCTGGACCGGCGCCGGGAGCCGGTCGAGGTGCGGGTCGTCGACTACGTCGAGCCCAACCCGAGCATCGACACGGTGCGCCGGGGCGCGGAGCTGATGCGGGAGTTCGAGCCGGACACCATCATCGCGCTCGGCGGCGGCTCGCCGATGGACGCGGCCAAGGTGATGTGGCTGATGTACGAGCACCCGGAGGTGGAGTTCGCGGACCTCAAGGAGAAGTTCTTCGACATCCGCAAGCGCGCCTTCACCTTCCCCGACCTCGGCGAGAAGGCCAGGCTGGTGTGCATCCCGACCACCTCGGGCACCGGCAGCGAGGTCACCCCGTTCGCGGTGATCACCGACACCGCCACCGGCCAGAAGTACCCGCTCGCCGACTACGCGCTCACCCCGAGCGTGGCCATCGTCGACCCGGCGCTCACCACCCGCCTGCCCGCCCACGTCACCGCCGACACCGGCTTCGACGCCCTCACCCACTGCATCGAGACCTACGTCTCGGTCTACGCCAACGACTTCACCGACGGCCTGGCCCTGCAGGGCATCCGGCTGATCTTCGAGAACCTGGAGCGGGCCGTCACCGCCGGGCCCGGGGACCCGCGGGCCCGGGAGAAGATGCACAACGCCGGCACGATCGCCGGCATGGCCTTCGGCTCCGCCTTCCTGGGCGCCGTGCACGCCATGGCGCACACCCTGGGCGCCAGCTTCCACGTCGCCCACGGGCGGACCAACGCCCTGCTGCTGCCGCACGTGATCCGCTGGAACGGCTCGGCGCCGGCGAAGGTGACCGGCTGGCCCAAGTACCGGAGCTACACGGCCCCCGAGCGCTACCAGACGATCGCCCGGACGCTCGGCCTGCCGGCCGCCACCCCCGAACAGGGCGTGGAGTCGCTCGCCGCGGCGGTCGAGAACCTGCGCGACCGGGTCGGCATCCCCCGCTCCTTCAAGGACGCGGGCGTCGACGAAGACGCCTTCCTGGCGGCCCTGCCGCAGCAGGCGATGAACGCCTACGAGGACCAGTGCGCCCCCGCCAACCCCCGGATGCCGCTGCTCACCGACATGCAGCGGCTGATGCGCCAGGCCTACTACGGCGACCGGGCCTGAGGGCCCGGACAGAGGAGACACCGAGATGACCACCTCGCAGCGGACGCGGACCGCCCCCACCACCACGCCGGCCGGAGCCTGGGACGGCTTCGCCCCCGGCCCCTGGCAGGACGGCGTCGACGTGCGGGACTTCGTCCAGCGCAACTACACCCCGTACGAGGGCGACGCCGGCTTCCTGGCCGGCCCCACCGAGCGCACCCTCGCGGTCTGGCGGCGGATCACCGATCGCTTCCCCGAGGAGCGCGCCAAGGGCGTCCACGACGTCGCGTACGACGTCCCCTCGACCATCACCGCGCACGCGCCCGGCTGGATCGACCGGGAGCGCGAGCTGATCGTCGGCCTGCAGACCGACGCCCCGCTGAAGCGCGCGATCATGCCCAACGGCGGCTGGCGGATGGTCGCCGGCGCGCTGAAGACCTACGGCTACCCGGTCGACCCCGGGCTGGAGAAGGTCTTCACCGAGTACCGCAAGACCCACAACGCCGGGGTGTTCGACGCCTACACCCCCGCGATCCGGGCCGCCCGCAAGGCCGGCGTCGTCACCGGCCTGCCGGACGCCTACGGGCGCGGCCGGATCATCGGCGACTACCGCCGGGTCGCCCTCTACGGCGTGGACCGGCTGATCGCCGGCAAGCTCGCCGAGAAGGCCGAGCTGGACGCCGCGCCCACCGACCCGGCGCGGCTGGAGGACACCATCCGCGGGCGCGAGGAACTCGCCGAGCAGATCCGGGCGCTGGGCGAGCTCAAGGCGATGGCCTCGGCCTACGGGTACGACCTCGCCGGCCCGGCCACGACCGGCCGGGAGGCCGTCCAGTGGCTGTACTTCGCCTACCTGGCGGCGGTGAAGGAGCAGAACGGCGCGGCCATGTCGCTCGGCCGCACCTCGACCTTCCTCGACGTCTACCTGCAGCGCGACCTCGCCGCCGGACGGCTGACCGAGGAACAGGCCCAGGAACTGATCGACGACTTCGTCATCAAGCTGCGGATCGTCCGCTTCCTGCGCACCCCCGAGTACGACGAGCTGTTCTCCGGCGACCCGACCTGGGTCACCGAGTCGATCGGCGGCATGGGCGAGGACGGCCGCACCCTGGTCACCCGGACCTCCTTCCGCTACCTGCAGACCCTGTACAACCTCGGCCCGGCGCCCGAGCCGAACCTGACCGTCTTCTGGTCGCCCCGGCTGCCCCGGGGCTTCAAGGAGTTCTGCGCCCGGGTGTCGATCGACACCTCCTCGGTGCAGTACGAGTCGGACGAGCTGATGCGCCCGCGCTTCGGCGACGACACCGCGATCGCCTGCTGCGTCTCGGCGATGCCGGTCGGCCGGCAGATGCAGTTCTTCGGTGCCCGGGTCAACCTCGCCAAGACGCTGCTCTACGCGATCAACGGCGGCCGGGACGAGAAGTCGGGCGAGCAGATCGGCCCCGCCACCGGGGCGATCGCCTCGGAGGTGCTCGACTACGACGAGGTGATGGCGCGCTTCGAGGAGCAGATGGAGTGGCTCGCCGGCACGTACGTCCACGCGCTCAACGTCATCCACTACATGCACGACAAGTACGCCTACGAGCGGCTGGAGATGGCGCTGCACGACCGCGACGTGCGGCGCACCATGGCCTGCGGCATCGCCGGCCTCGCGGTGGCGGCGGACTCGCTGTCGGCGATCAGGTACGCGAAGGTCACCCCGGTGCGGGACGCGACCGGGCTGGTCACCGATTACCGGATCGAGGGCGAGTACCCGGCGTACGGCAACAACGACGACCGGGTGGACGCGATCGCGGTGCACCTGGTCGAGGAGTTCATGCGCAAGGTGCGCAAGCACCCCACCTACCGGGGCGCCGAGCACACCCAGTCGGTGCTCACCATCACCTCCAACGTGGTGTACGGCAAGAAGACCGGCAACACCCCGGACGGCCGCCGGGCCGGCGAGCCGTTCTCCCCCGGCGCCAACCCGATGAACGGCCGCGACCGCCACGGCTACGTCGCCAGCGCGCTGTCGGTCGCCAAGCTCCCGTACGCGCAGGCCGAGGACGGCATCTCGCTCACCCACACCGTCGCCCCGGACGGCCTCGGGCGCACGGCGCGGGAGCGGATCACCAACCTGGTCGGCGTGCTGGACGGCTACACCGCGGTCGGCGGCTTCCACATGAACGTCAACGTGCTGAACCGGGACACCCTGCTGGACGCGATGGCCCACCCGGAGAAGTACCCGCAGCTGACCATCCGGGTCAGCGGCTACGCGGTCAACTTCGTGCGGCTGACCCGCGAGCAGCAGCTCGACGTCGTCAACCGCACCTTCCACGACGCGCTGTAGCCCGCCCCGCCCGTCCCCGCCCGTCCCCGTCCTCCGTCCCGCCCCCGCGCCGCCGGTGCCCCGCGTTCCGGGCACCGGCGGCGCCCCCTACCGCTGGAGAAGACCCGCGATGACCGACGGCGCCCCCACGGCCCCCGCGACCGGCATGCTGCACTCCTGGGACCTGTCCACCGGCGTCGACGGCCCCGGCACCCGCTTCGTCGCCTTCCTGGCCGGCTGCCCGCTGCGCTGCCAGTACTGCCACAACCCCGACACCCGCTACCTGAGCGACGGCCGCCCGGTCACCGCCGACGAACTCGTCCGGAAGGCCGCCCAGTACACCGCCTTCATCCACGCCTCCGGCGGCGGCGCGACGGTCAGCGGCGGCGAGCCGCTGCTGCAGCCCGCCCTCACCGGGGAACTCCTGCACCGGTTCAAGCACGACCTGGGCCTGCACACCGCGCTGGACACCTCCGGCTACCTCGGCGCCCGGGCCGACGACGCGCTGCTCGCCGACACCGACCTCGTGCTGCTGGACGTCAAGTCCTGGGACCGCGCCCTCTACCGGAGGGTGACCGGCCGCCGGCTCTCCCCCACCCTGGACTTCGCCCGCCGCCTGGCCGGCCTCGGCACCGAGGTCTGGGTCCGCTTCGTGCTCGTCCCCGGCCTCACCGACCCGGCCGGGAACGTCGAGGGCGTCGCCGCCTTCGCCGCCTCGCTGGGCAACGTCAGCCGGGTCGACGTGCTGCCCTTCCACAAGCTCGGCGCCGCCAAGTGGCGCGCCCTCGGCCTGGACTTCCCGCTCGCCGACACCCCGGTACCCACCGCCGACCATATCGCCGCCGCCCGCGCCGTCTTCACCGCCCACGGCCTGTACGCCGTCTGAGCCCGGTTCCGCCGTCAACCCGTCAACCCGTCAACCCGGGATTCACCTGTTCGGCTTCAAGCTGCGTCGTCCGCGGTTGGACGCCGGGCGGCCGGGCGAGGATCCGGCACGAGCCGCCGGACGACACCGGTCCCCGCACCTCGGAAGGGCGCAGCGTGAACCCCACCGTCCGCAGCCCGGTCGGACACCCGCCGCCGGGCATCGACACCCTCCGCTACCGTCCGCACGGCGCCCTCGCCGCGATCCCCGACCCCCGGCACCGCGCCATGGTGGCCGAGGTCCTCGGCTCCGGGCTGGTGGACGGGCTGATCGCCGCCACCGCCGCGTTCGACCCTCCCGTGAACGGGACGCAGTGCCGCACCGCCGTGGAGGTGCTCACCGCGGAGTTCGCGGCCTTCGGCGTCGAGGTGCCCGCCGCCACGATCCGCCACATCACCCGGATGCGCGCCGTGATGGTGCCGATCGCCGACGACGCGCTCGCCCTCGCCGTCGACCGGATCTGGGTGTTCACCACCCGCACCGACGACGTCTGCTGCCACGACCGCGGCCAGGCGGCGGCGGTGATGCGCGCCGGTCTGCTGCCCGACGCACCGCCGTCCTCACCGGTCACCCGGTACATCCGCCACATGTTCGACGAGGTCGCGCCGTTCTGCGAACCGACCTTCCTCGCGGTCTGGAAGAACTTCTTCTACAACGCGATCACGGGCGTGCTGTTGGAGGCCGAGTTCGACCCCGGGGCCTCGGACGGGATCGACAGCGACTTCGCCCGGACCTTCAACGGCTTCTCCCAGTTCTGGTTCACCTCGCTCCAGTTCACCGCCCCCTGCCTGCGCGCCGACACCCACCGGGCGTTCTGGTCGGCGGCCCTGAGCTCCGGGGTCGCGTTCCTCAACGACGTCAACGACGTCGTCTCGTTCTACAAGGAGGCCGTGCACGGCGCGGACTTCGCCACCGGCCGGATCCACCGCCGGGCGGTCACCGAGGGCATCCCCTACCTCGCCGCCTACCGCCGGGTGCTCGCCGGCGGCCGGGCCGCCCACCGCCGCGTCCTGGACCTCGCCACCGAGGAGCAGCGCCCCCACCTCGACCGCTACCTCACCGGGTTCACCCACTGGCAGCTGCACTGCCGCCGCTACCGCTGGCAGGACGTCTACCCGGACCTCACCATGATCGACGCGTAGGACGGGCGGTCCGGCGCGGGCCGCGGCTCACATGGTGGTGACGATCAGCCCGATGTGGGTGAAGTGGTCGAGCCCGCCGAAGACCAGGAAGGCGGGACCGGCCAGCCCCCACGCGACCCCGACGACCTGGACGGGCCACCCGGCGGGGCGACGCAGCGCGTAGGGGAACAGGGAACAGCAGCGCGCCGATGCCCACCAGGCGGCGATCCGGGCCGTCCGGGCGACCCGGTCCTCGCCCAGCCGCCGCCCGGCGGGCAGGGTAGCCGTGGACGCCTCGTCGCGGTCACGGCCGCCCGTGCCGGAACCGGGCGGTCAGCGCGTCGGGACCGATGATCGGGGCCGGGTAGCCGTCGGTGAACAGCCACGGGCGGTGGACGGACGGGCCGGGAAGATGGGCGAGTTCGGGCACCCAGCGGCGCACGTAGTCCCCCGTGGGGTCGTAGCGGTCCGCCTGCCGCAGCGGGTTGAGGATCCGGTTGGGCCGGGTGTCGGTGCCCGTGCCGGCGACCCACTGCCAGTTGAGCTGGTTGTTGGCCACGTCACCGTCGACCAGCAGGGACAGGAAGTGGGCGGCGCCGATCCGCCAGTCCAGGTAGAGGTTCTTCGCCAGGAAGCTCGCGGTCAGCAGTCGGGCCCGGTTGTGCATCCATCCCTCGTGGGCGAGCTGACGCATGCCCGCATCGACGACCGGATAGCCGGTGCGGCCCTGCCGCCACGCCTCGGCCTCGCGCTCGTCCTGGTGCCAGTGGTCGCCGCGGTCCCGGTAGTCGCGGTGCGCGGCGTCGGGGCGGGCGGCGAGCACCTGGTGGTGGAAGTCCCGCCAGGCGAGCTGTCGGACGAAGGCCTGCGCACCGGCGCCGTCGTGCCGCAGGGCGCGCGTCACGAGTTCCGTCGGGGAGAGGCAGCCGAAGTGCAGGTACGGGGACAGCCGGGAGGTGCCGTCGGCCGCGAGGTCGTCATGGACGCCGGCGTAGGCACCGACGTCCCACCGCCGCCATCGCTCCCTGGCCGCCGTCTCGCCGCCCGGCGGCAGGCCCGGCGAGATCGGGCCGCCGACCAGCATGTTCTCGCTGCCGATGCCGTCCGGGGTGCGGATGATCCGCGGTGCGCCGAGCACGGCGCGGCGGGGCGTCCCCTGCCAGGCGCGGTGATAGGGGGTGAAGACCGCGTAGTGGTCGCGGCCGGCGGGGGCGACCCGCCCGGGCGGCACCACCGTCGTGGAACCGTCGTGCGCCTGGAGGCGGTCTCCGAGGAGCTCACGCAACCGGGTCTCACGGCGCTGGGCGAAACGGCTGACACCGGCGGCGACGTGCACGGTGGCGGCGCCGGTCGCGGCGACGACACGCGCCGTCTGCTCCGCGGGTTCACCGCGGCGCACGGTCAGCCGGGAGCCGATCCGGCGCAGCGAGGCGTCCAGGTCGGCGAGGCAGTCCGCGAGGAACGCCGTGCGGTTGGGGGCGGCGGATCCGCCGTTCTCGACCGCGGGGTCGAGGACGAACAGCGGCACGACCTCGTCGGCCGCGGCACAGGCGGCGTGCAGGACGGGGTTGTCGTGCAGACGCAGGTCCTGGGTGAACAGGGCGATCGACACGGTCACGGGTGGGGCCTCACGGGGGGTGTGGTCGGGATGCTCGGGTTCCGGCGCGGTGGCAGCGGTACGAAGCCGCTGGTACGGGCCGCATAGGCGGACCAGCCGGGGCGCTGTGCGCCCAGTTGCCGTTCCAGCAGCGGCTTGCCGCTGCCGAACGCCAGCAGCCAGGTCATCAGGAGCGGGCTGAGGACGAACGCCCAGCCGGCGGGGGTGTCGGCGGCGAGCAGGAACAGCCCCCACCACACACAGGCGTCGCCGAAGTAGTTGGGGTGGCGGGTGTAGCGCCACAGGCCCCGGTCCATGATCAGGCCGCGGTTGGCGGGGTCGGCCTTGAACCGGGCGAGTTGCCGGTCCCCCACCGCCTCGAAGGTCAGGCCGACCGCCCACACCGCGGTGCCCGCCCAGGCGAGCGGGCCCGGCGGCCGGGGAATGTACTGGGCGGCCTGGACGGGAAGGGAGACGAACCACACCAGGGCGCCCTGGAGCAGGTAGACCTTCCGCAGCGCGTACCGGGTGCGGGCCGGGCCCTCGGGGGCGCGGGCGAGCATCCGGGCGTAGCGCGGGTCCTCGGGCGCGCCCCGGGCACGCCGCCGGATGTGCGCGGACAGCCGCAGGCCCCAGACGGCGACGAGCACGGTGGCGAGCAGCCGGCGTCCGGCGTCGCCGTGGCCGTCCGACAGCACGTGTCCGCTCACCGCCACGGCGGTGAAGGCCAGCCCCCAGGCGACGTCCACACCGCGGTGGCGCCCGGTGCGCACCCCGACACCGAAGGCCGCGAGCATGACGGCCAGCACGACGGTGGCTGCGACCGCGAGGCCGAGAGCGAAGGCACCGGCGTTCACGGCCCCACCCCCTCGCGGGCGAGCAGCACCTGGTGGACGTCCAGGTAGCCGGAGCGGAAGCCGGCCTCCGAGTAGGCGAGGTAGAACTCCCACGTCCGCCGGAAGACCTCGTCGAAGCCGAGGTCCGCGACCTGGGCCGAGCGTTCGGTGAAGCGCTCGCGCCACAGTCGCAGGGTCTCGGCGTAGTGCGGCCCGAAGGCGTCGGCGCGGACCACCCGCAGCCGGGTGGCGTGGGCCGCCGTCTCCTCGACGGCGCGCAGGGAGGGGATCCGGCCGCCGGGGAAGACGTACTTGAGGATCCAGGTGTAGGTGCGGCTGGTGGCGAGCATCCGGTCGTGCGGCATGGTGATCGCCTGCAGGGCGACCCGCCCGCCCGGGGCGAGGACGCGGTCGAGGGTGGCGAAGTACTCGGGCCAGAAGGGCCGTCCCACCGCCTCGATCATCTCCACGCTGACCACGGCGTCGTACGCGCCCTCGGCGGCGCGGTAGTCGCACAGCCGGACCTCGGCCCGCCCCGCCTGACCCGCGTCGGCGATCCGGCGGCGGGCGAGGAGGAGTTGCTCCTCGGAGAGGGTGAGACTGACCACCCGGGCGCCGCGGGCCGCCGCCCGCACGGCGAGTTCGCCCCAGCCGGTGCCGATCTCCAGCAGCCGGGTGCCCGGGCCGACGCGGGCCAGGTCGAGCAGGCGGTCGATCTTGCGGTGCTGGGCGGCGGGCAGGGCGTCCCGGGTCACGAGCGGCACCGGGCCCGGGCCGACGGGGAAGACCGCCGAGGAGTAGGTCATCGTCGGGTCGAGGAACAGGGCGAACAGGTCGTTGGACAGGTCGTAGTGCCGGTGGATGTTGCGGGGCGCGTTCGCCGCCGTCGGGAGCTCCGCCGTCGGCGGGCGCCGGACGTGCAGCCGGCGCAGCCACTGGGTGCCGGCCGGCACCAGTGTCTCGGGGGCGGTGGCCAGTTCGGTCAGCAGCGCGACCAGGTCGGGGCTGTCCCAGTCGCCGGCCTGGTAGGACTCGCCGAAGCCGATCAGGCCGCCGGCGCCGATCCGGTGCAGGAAGTCCCCCGGGCGGTGCAGCCGCAGGACCGGCGCGTCGGCCGGGGCCGGCCGCAGGGTCCGGCCGTCGGGGAGCTCGACGCGCAGGCCGCGGCGCGCGGCCGCCCGGTGCAGCAGCCGCCCGGCCAGGGCGGCGCGCAGCGGTACGTGCGGCACCCGGGCCACGTCCGGCCAGCGGGCGGGATCGACGACGGGCGCGGGCCTCGCCGGGGAAGCCGTGGTGGTCATGGGGCGGGCACCTCTTCGGTGGGCCCGGCGCGCTCGGCGCGCCGGGAGCCGGTCGTCTGGCGGGGGTGGACGGGCAGGCCGCCGAGCCACAGGCGAATGCCCCGGTAGCGGATGTGCAGGCTGACGGCCCAGGTGGCGAAGGGGTGGGTGAGCGCCGCGGCCAGCAGGGCGGCGGGGCCGGCCCGCCGCGCGGTGCCGCGGACGGTGGCGGTGAAGGCGCGGCCCGCCGGGAGGTCCAGGTGGACGGTGAGATCGAGCCGCTCCCCCGGCTCGGGCAGCACCATCCGGTAGCGGCCGTCGACGGGGAGGAACGGGGAGACGTAGAAGTCCTTGAGGGTCTCGCCACGGCCGCCGGGATCGGGGGGCAGCAGGTAGCGGTGCCGGCCGCCGTAGGTGTTGTGGACCTCGGCGACCGTGCACAGTGGCCGGCCCGCACCGTCGCGGCACCAGTAGACCGTCAGCGGGTTGAAGACGTGTCCCAGCGACCGGGCCTGGGTCAGCATCAGGACCTGTCCGCCGCCGAGCCGGACCCCGTGGCCGGCGAGGTAGCCGTCCAGGGACCGGCGGATCGTCGCCTTCCGCCGGTCACGGTCCGGCACGTGGTCCTCGTGCCGGAACCGGGCCAGCGGCCGGAGCGGCCCCGGGACGGGCGGGAGCCGGTCGATCCGTCCCGGCGAACAGTCCGCCGGGGCCGCGCGCGCCCGCGTACTCCAGGCCGCAGCCGTCGCACCGCACGGACATGCTCATCTCGGTGTCGCGGGTGCGGACGCCGAGTTCGGCGAAGAGCCGCAGCAGATGGGGGTAGGTGCGCTCGTTGTGGACGAGGAAGCCGGTGTCGAGGGCCAGCGCCCGGCCGTCCGCCCCGGTGGCCTCCTGGGTGTGGGCGTGGCCGCCGAGTCGTGCGTCGGCCTCGAACAGCGTGACCCGTACGCCGGCCCGGGTCAGCCGGTACGCCGCCGTGAGTCCGGCGACACCGGATCCCACGACCACCACCCGGCGCGGTCGTTCGCCGTTCTGCGCGATGGGGCCGGCCCGGTCGGCGGAGACGGTGTCGAACGTGGTCATGAGGGTCCCTCCCGGCGGGGCCGTCAGGCGGCCTGCACTGTCGTTGCACCGATTCTTCGGAGCCGACCGCGCAGCGGATTGGGTCCGGTTTTCCGACGGCGCGTCACCCCGGGCGAGGGCGCGGGTGTCAGGCCGTGACCGCCCGTTCGAGGAGGTCCACGGCGTCCCGGAGGGTGCGGGGGCGCGCGGTGCCGGCCGTCAGCCGGGTGCGGGCCCAGCCGGGTCCGGCGGCCACCACCAGCGCCCGGCCGCGGGAACCGCGCGGGCCCCACGTGCTGGCGGCGACCCGGCGTACGAGCTCGCGGTCGGCGGTACGCCGGTCCTGGGACCAGACCATCACCGCGACCGGGCCGATCCGGTGCACGGCGTCGAGCAGTGCCCGGGGCGGGACGGCCGCGCCGAGCATGCGGTACGGCAGGCCGCGCTCGGCCAGCGCGGCGGCCGTCGCCTCGAGCGGGAGGCTGTGCTGTTCGCCGGGCGCGGCCGCCAGGAGCACCGGCGGCACCGGCCTCGCGGTGACGGCGTCCACCGCCACGCCGCGCAGCACGCTGGAGACGTGCCACGAGAGCAGGTGCTCGACCTCGACGTACTGCTCGCCGTCCGCCGCCCACTTGCGGCCCGCGGCCCGCAGGGCGGGCATCATGACCTCGGTCCAGGCGTCGATCACGCCGAGGGTGCCGACGGATTCGCGCAGGATCCCGGCGACCTCCGGCGCGTCGAGCCGCACCGCCGCCCGTGTGAGGCCCCGGCATTCCGGGCGCACCGCCCCGACCCGCAGGGCCCTGCTCCCGCCGGGGCCGGGACCCGGGGCGGACCGCGCACCGCCGCGGGCGGCCGTACCGGGTTCCCCGGAAGGATCCACCGGGCCGGTGCCGCGGTGTGCGGCGGCGCGTTCGGCCAGCGCGGCGCGGGCGGCCTCGCCCGGCGGCACCCCCCGGGCCGTCAGGCGGCACATGGCCTCCAGCACGGCGATGTCCTGGTGGTTCCAGCGGCGGTGGTGCCCCGCCTCACGGTGGGCCGGGCCGATGCCGTAGCGGCGCTCCCAGGAGCGGATGGTGGTGGGCGACACGCCGAGGCGCTGGGCCACGCCGCCGGTCGGCAGCCCCACGTCCTCCGGTGGGCGGGACGCCGCGGGCGGTTCGCCGCCCTGCCGTCCGGTGTCGCCGCCGGCCGTCGACGTCACCATCCGGCGATCCTTCCCACGGTGAACCCCTGGCAGCACACCACCATGGTGGCGATCACCGGCGGGGGAATCCAACCGGGCCGTGCCGAGCGGAGTTCCGCCCGCTCCGGGGTGGACCTGACCGCGCACATCGGTCCCTCGCCCTCGGGCGGCCCGGTGGGAGGACTCGCGGGCACCGGGCGCCCGTGGGTGAGCAGGTCTCGGTCGGGGGTCATGACGTCCTCCCGCGGTCGGGGGTGTTCCGGGGGTCACGGGCACGGCCCGGGCGGCGGGCGGCGGCGGCGCTGCCCGGTCGCACGGGCCGACCACGGCCCTGAGCCGGATCAGGGCGTCACGGGTCCTGGTCTTCACGGTCCCCAGCGGCACGTCCAGCAGATCCGCGATCTCCCGCTGCGAGTACCCGGCGTAGTAGGCCAGCACCACCGTTTCGCGCTGGACCCCGCTCAGCCGTTCGAGAGCCGCCCTCACCCGCAGCCCGTCCAGCGAGCGCGCCACCCGGACGTCCGGCGGCTCGTCGTCCACCGGCTCCCTCAGCGCGGCGCGGAGGTCCCGCTCGGCCGCCGCCCGGGCGGACCGCACCCGGTCCACCGCCCGGCGGTGCGCGATGGTGAGCACCCAGGCCAGCACGGATCCGCGCTCGGGCCGGTAGGCCGCCGCGGTGCGCCACACCTCCAGCAGGACCTCCTGGGCCACTTCCTCGGCGTGGGCGGGGCTGCGCAGCGTGCGCAGGGCGACCCTGTACACCGGCCCGGCGACCGCGCGGTACAGCCGCTCGTACGCCGCGTCGTCCCCGCCCGCCGAGCTCGCCAGAAGGCGGGCCAGGTCCTCGGTCGTCGTGGCCGGAGCGTCGGCGACGCGCGGGTCGGGGTGGCACTGTGCGGCTGGGGTCACGGTTCCACGCTGCAGCGGTCCGGAGCGCGGGGCGCAGTCGAAGCGTTTGTGCAGCGTTTGCCCGAGCGGGGGTGATCACCGGCCGGCGCCCCCGCGCACGGCGGGCCGGGCGAGGCGGGCGCGGTCCAGATCGGCCGACACCTCCCGGGCCGCCCGCGCGCCCGAGGCCAGCGCCCCCTGCACCGACGCCGTCGCCCGGTGGTCCCCGCACACGTAACGGCCCGGTGCGAACCGGGTGGTGCGGCTGAGCGCGAGCGGGGCGGGTCCGGCCGGCAGGGCGTCGGCGATCCGGTAGTCGGCCAGCAGCCGCCACCGCGAGGTGTCGGCCCCGTACAGCACGCCCGCGCGAGTCCGGGCCGCCTCCTCGTCGGCGTCCGTTCCCAGCACCGAGGTCGACACCAGCGCGCGTCCGTCCGGCGAGCAGCCGGGGACGACCTCCGAGAGCACCACCGTGTTCAGCAGGTGCCGATCCGCGTCCACGACGAGCGTCGGCTCACGAAGCGGGGCGGCCGGCGCCGCGTGGTAGAACGTCGTCACCGCCCGGCCCGCCGGGACCGGCAGGCCCGGCAGCAGACGGGCGGCCCGCGCCATCCCGGTCGCCACCACGACCGCGCCGGCCCGCAGCACCGACCCGTCGGCGAGCGCCACGCCGTCGGCCGTCACCCGGTCCACCGGCGCGCCGAGCAGCAGCCGTCCTTCCGGCAGCCGGTCGGCCAGCTGCCGCGGGACGGCGCCGATGCCGTCGCGCGGCAGGCACAGGCTCCCTCGCACCAGGCTGCGCCACACCAGGTGGAACATCCGGCTGGAGGTCTCCAGTCCCTCCTCCAGGAAGATCCCGGCGAGGAACGGTGCGAGCAGCGTGTCCAGGGTGCGCCGCGACACGCCGGCGGCCCGCAGCGCCCGAGCGGTGCTGGTCTCCGGCAGGCGCTTGAGCACGCCGGCCGGCAGCACCGCGTCGCACGCCCCGAGCAGCCCGAGCGCCGCCAGGTCGCGCAGGGGCATCAGCCGACCGGGCAGCAGGTCGCGGCTCCGGCCCGGGTGCCTGGTCGGGTCCACCACGCGGTGCGAGCCTCGGGCGCCGGCGGTCAAGAACCCGGCGGTGAACGGGTGCAACCGTAGGGCGCGCAGGTCCAGACGGCGCTTCACCTGCGGATAGGAGGTGTTGAACACCTGGAAGCCCCGGTCCAGGCGAAAGCCCCGCACCACGTCGGTGCGCATCCGGCCGCCCACCTCCTCGGCGGCCTCGACGAGCAGCACGTCCCGGCCGGCCGCCGTCAGGTCCAGCGCACACGCGAGGCCGGCCAGGCCCGCGCCCACGACGACCACCTCGGTCGCGTCCAGTGACATCTCGCCCGCTCCTTCCCGCTCCGCGCGGACGCGGGGCTTCCACCCCGGTGCTTCGGAGACGGCGACGCCGCGGATCGGACCGCCCTCGCCGGGGAAGGCGCCGCGACCGCTGCACCAACGCTGCGGCTGCCACCGGCGGGCCACCGGTCCCAGGGTGGGAGGCGGACACGGGTCATGGCAGCCGAGATTCCGGGAGCACTGATGGACATCGTCCGCCGACTTCACGAGGCCCGATGATCAGCGTGGAGCGCACCATGGTCGTGGACCGGCCTGCCGGGGAGGTCCTGCGCTACCTGGCGGACTTCGGCCACGCGACGCAGTGGGATCCGGGCACCGAGAGCTGCGTGCGCCTGGACGGCGCCGCCCTGGCGGAAGGGGCGTCCTGGCGCAACGTCTCCAGGTTCAGGGGGCGGCGGACCGAGCTCCACTACCGCCTGGAGCGGTACGAGCCCGGCCGCCTGGTGTTCGTCGGGCGCAACCGGACCGTCACGGCCACCGACGACATCACGGTCCGGGCCTCCGGGAACCGCGCGGTGGTCGTCTACCGTGCGCGGCTGCGGTTCCACGGGCCGGCGCGCCTCGCGTCGCCGTTCCTGCGGGCCGAGTTCGAACGCCTCGCCGACGCGGTGGCGCGGCGGCTTCCCCGGGTGGCTTCGGGAGGGTGACCAGGGGCTTCCCCCGGTCTTCCGGCGCCGGGGACGCGTGGCCGGGCGGTGCCCGGGCCATGACCGGCCCGGGCACCGCGGGTCAGCCGCGGGTGAGTGAGCGGACGTAGACGTGCCAGTCGTAGGGGCCGGGGTCCCCGGGGAGGAGGTTGGTGCTGCTGTCGCTGAACAGCACCGTGCGGCCGTCGGCGGTCACGAACGGGCTGACGGCGGCGCCGTCCTGCGGCGAGCCGTCCGCGGCCGTGGTGAGCAGTTCGGTGCGCCCGGTGGCCAGGTCCTGGCGGTGGAGGTCGTAGCGCGCCCGGCTCGCGGGGATGACCGTGTCGGAGCAGCCGCCGGAGAAGTAGATCCACCGGTCGTCGGCGGTGACGGCCGCCGACGCGTCCGCCCAGCAGATCGCGTCCGGGTTGGCGGACGTCCTGATGCTCCGCACCCGGTCCGTCCGCAGGTCCCGGACGAAGAGCTCGGTGCGGGCCTTGCCGTGCGGCAGCGGAGGCGCGGCGAGGGCGTAGACGGCGTAGCGGCCGTCGGGGCTGAGACGCAGCACCGGGTCCGCCGGCCCGGGCGTTCCGTCGGGTGCGAGTGCGGCGACGACGGTGGTGCCGCGGTGCAGGTCGGTGGCGTAGAGGGTGGTGTAGCGCGGCCGGAGCAGGCCGGCGGTGGTCCCGCCCGCCGCCGCCGGGAGCAGGTTGCTCGCCCGGGAGCCGAAGCCGACCGTCCTGCCGTCCGCGCTGATCGTCGGACGGTCCGAGTCGGCGTCGGCCGGCTGCCCGTCGGCTCCGACGGTGACCAGGCGGGTGGCGCCGGTGAGGCGGTCGGTGACGTAGATGTTGCGGGTGTCCGGAGCCGCGGGGGCGCCGGGGACGACGTCGGCGCGGGCCGACATGAAGACGATGCGCCGGCCGTCCGCGCTGATCGCCGGGTGGTAGGCGCCGTTGTCCCGCCCCTCGGCGCTCGCCGTTCCGGTGGTGACCCGCGTGGTGCGGCCCCGGACGCGGTCGCGGACGTAGACGTTGTGGACGCCGTCCGCCTCGGCGGAGAAGGCGATGTAGCGGCCGTCGCCGCTGATCCCCGCCGTCTCGTCGACGGCGGCCGACGGGGTGCCGTCGTCGGCCCGGCTGACGAGCTCGGTCCGCCCGGTCCGCAGGTCGCGGACGTACAGGCCGAACGCGGGGGCCGCCGCGCCCGGGAGCAGGTTCGTCGCGGACGAGCCGAACAGCGCGTAGCGGCCGTTGCCGCTGATGCCCAGGCCCGTCGACTGCCGGTCGGCCCGGGCCCCGTCCGCGCCGAGGTCGGCCTGGACGGTGCGGCCCCAGGCGGGGGCGGCCTGGGCCGGCGCGGCGCCGGCGGCGACCGCCGCGGCCACCGCGAGCACGCGGGCGGCGGCTCGTGCCGTGCGGCGGATGCGGCCCGTTCGGTTGCTCGCTTGCATGGTGATGCGTCCTCCCCGGACGGTCGAGTCCGGCCCGCCCCCTGCTCCCCGTGCCGGCGGGCCCGAGGAGAGCCAAGCGCCGCGCGGCGCCGGCGGTCAACGGTGCGCGGGGAAACCGCCCGGAGAATACGCCGCCGGTGAGTTCGCCGACTGGACACCGCTGCCGACGCCGGTGCGGTGGGTCACAGCACGGCGAGCCGGTCCACCAGCAGCTCCACCCTGCGCCCGGTCTCCTCCGGCGGGAGCCGTCGCTCCCTGGTCAGGGTGGCCAGTCCGTGCAGGGCCGCCCAGAACACCTCGGTGAACAGTCCCGGGTGGACACCGTCCCCGGCGACCTCGGCGAGGCTCTCCAGCAGGGCGGCGAAGGCGTCCTTCAGAGGCTCCGGGGTGTCCTCGTCCGCGAAGGCCAGGCCACCGTCGAGCCGGAACAGGGCGTCGTAGACCGCCGGGTTGCGGGCGGCGAAGTCGAGGTAGGTGTGGGCGAGGGCGGTGACCCGGCCGCGGGGGCCGTCCGCGGCGGAGGTCGCGGCCCGCAGCGCCACGGCCATCTCGGCGGCGCCCTCCAGGGCGACGGCGCCGATGATCTCGCGTTTGCCGCGGAAGTGGCTGTAGAGGACGGGCTGGCTGTATTCGATGCGCTCGGCGAGCCGGCGGGTGGTGACCGCGTCCCAGCCCTGCTGCTCGGCGAGTTCGCGGGCCGTCGCCACGATGAGGCGTTCGCGTTCCGCCCGTTCGCGCTGCTTGCGTTCCTGTACCGACATGACCCGATCCTAGCACCGCTAGACAATCGAGCGACAGCAGGTCTAGCGTTGCCTCATCAGCTAGCAGCGCTAGATCCCAGGAGGGGTCATCATGCTCAACGCACTCCAGGTGTTCACCACCGTGTCCGTCGGCGTGATGGTGGGGGTGGAGTTCTCCGTCGCCTTCGTCGTCAACCGGATCCTCGACGCACTCCCCGGCGACAGCGGCCAGCTCGGCCGCGCCCACGGGGGCCGGATGCTCGGCGCCGTGATGCCGGTCTGGTACATCACCTCGCTCGTCCTCGTCGCGGCATGGGCCGTCGCCGGATGGCACCACCACGGCGCCGGCCTCGTCGTCACCGCCGGCGGGCTGCTGATCGTCAGCGTGCTCATGTCGGTGCTGCTGCTCGTCCCGATCAACGACCAGGGCAAGACGTGGACCCCCGAGAACCGGCCCGAGGACTGGAAGGAGCAGATGAACCGCTGGGACCGCTACCACTACGCCCGCGTCGCCGTCATCATCGCCGCCTTCGCCCTGCTGGTCGCCGCCCTCGCCTGAGCCCGGGGGCCGCACACCGCGCCGGTGGCGCGCGGTCCCCGGCCGAGCGCGGGAGCACGGCGGCGCGGCGGTCAGCCCGGGACCACCCAGCGCGGGCGCCAGGTGCCGGGGGCGTCGTGGACGGCTCCGGTGGCGGCGAGGTGGGTGCGGAGGGCGGCCAGGGCCGGGTGGAGGTTGTCGCGGTGCCAGAGCAGGGCGTGCGGGTAGACGGGCGCGGGGTCGGTGACCGGGACGAGGCGCAGGCCGTGGCCGGCGGGCCAGACGAGGCGGGTGTGCGCGCCCATGAAGGTGGCCAGCGCCGGGGTGTCGGCGACGGTGTCCAGGAGCGCTTCGGAGCCGAAGTTGGGGCCGGTCGCCTCGATGGTGAGGCCGAACTCCGCCACGAGGTCGTCGTAGTAGGCGGCCCACTCGCTGCCGGGGAGCATGCCGGGCATCCAGATCCGGTGCCCGGCCAGCTCGGCGAGGGTCACCGACCGGGCGTCCGCCAGCGCGTGGCCGGGGCCGGTGAGGAGTTGGAGCGGCTCGTCGACCACCCGGACGGACGCCAGGTCCTCGGGAAGGGGCCGGCCCGGCATCGCGACCGCCCGGAAGGACGCGTCGATCGTGCCCGAGCGGATCGCGGTGACGGCGGCCTCGATCTCCAGCAGCGTCAGCACGTCCAGCTCGGTGCCGGGGTGCGCGCGGTGGAAGCCGCGCAGCAGGCCGGACGCGGCGCCGCGGAGGTTGATCACGTCGACGCGCAGCGGACGGCGGCCGGCGTGCACGGAGGCGACCGCGCGCTCGGCGACGCGCAGCAGCTCGCGCGCGTGCGGCAGGAACGCCCGCCCGTCGATGGTCGGCTCGGCGCCCCTGGGCGTGCGGTCGAACAGCCGCACGCCCAGGTCGCGCTCCAGCGCGGCGATGCGCTTGGAGACGGCCTGCTGGGTGATCGACAGGTCGGCGGCGGCCTTCTGGAACTGGCCCGCCTCCGCGACGGCGGCGAAGGTGCGTACAGCTTCGAGGTCCATGCCGGCCCACCTTAGTGAACAACCGGAGGTTGTGCGGATCCGGTGAGCAGGTTGTTTGACCTGCGCTTCTCCGGAGCGCTTGGCTCTCCCCGGTCAACGCCGGTTTGTTCGGTCGGGACGGCGAAGGGGAGCGTGCGCGGCATGACGGGCAGGAGAGCGCTGGGCCGGCAGTTCGGCTGGCTGTGGGCGGCCTACGCGGCGAGCGCCTACGGATCCGGGCTGGGATTCGGGGCCCTGCCGCTGATCGCCGTGCTGGTGGTGCACGCCGGTCCCGGCGAGGTGGCCGCGCTGTCGGCGGTGGGGCCCGCGGTCGGCGCGCTGATCGCGGTGCCGCTCGCACCGTGGGTGGAGTTCCGGCGCAAACGCCCGGTCATGATCGCGACGGACCTGGTGCGCTGCGCCGCCATGGCCTCGGTGCCCGTCGCCCACGCCGTCGGCCGGCTCGGCTTCGTCCAGCTGCTGGTGGTCTCCGCCGTGGTCGCCGCCGCCAGGATCGCGTTCAACGCGGCGAGCGGCGCCCACCTCAAGGCGCTCGTCCGGCCGGAGGACCTGCTGGTGGCCAACGCCCGCTTCGAGTCCACGAACTGGAGCTCCATCGCGATCGGACCGCCGCTGGGCGGGGCGGCGATCGGCCTGTTCGGGCCGGTCACCACCGTGCTCGCCGACGCGTTCAGCTACCTGCTCTCCGCGCTCGGCATCGCCGCGATCCGGGGCCGGGAGGAGGCGCCGCGACCGGCCGGCGCGGGCCGGGTGGGGCCGGGCGCCGTGCTGGACGGATGGCGGCACCTGATGGGCGAGCCCGGGCTGCGGGCGCTCTGCCTCAACAACATGCTGGTCTCCGGCCTGATCATGGCCACCGAGCCGCTGCTGGCCGTGCTCCTGCTCGGCCGGCTCGGGTTCGCGCCCTGGCAGTACGGCCTCGCCTTCGCCGTCCCCTGCCTCGGCGGCCTCCTCGGCTCGCGGCTGGCCGCCCGCGTGGTGGCCCGCCACGGCCGGCAGCGGGTGTTCCGCACCGTCGGCACCCTGCGGGCGGTCTGGCTGATCGGCCTGGTCCTCGTCCGCCCCGGCGTCGTCGGCCTGGTCACCGTGATCGCCGTCGAGCTGGCGATCGTCGTGCACATGAGTCTGTACAACCCGGTGCTCGCCACCTACCGGCTCGAACGCACGCCCCAGTGGCTGGTCGCCCGCACCCTGTCGGCCTGGTCCGTCGCCCAGCAGACGTCCATCGCCCTCCTCACCGCGCTCGGCGGACTGCTCGCCGACGCCACCGGCCCGCGCACCGCCATCGCGGCGGCGGGGCTGCTCATCCTGGCCAGTCCGCTGCTGCTGCCGCGCGGCGACCTGACGCCGCGGCACCTGCCGGACCCGGCTCCCGGCCGCGGCTGACCGCCAACTCCGCACCGCCTCCCGCACCACGTGGACGCCGCCACCGCCGTCCACGCGCCGCCCGACGCGCCGGGCGGGCGACCGCGCCGCACGCCGGACCCGCTTCGGCGCGCCGGCCGCCACGGATCCCGGCCGCCGACTGCGCGAACACGGCGTCACCACGCCGGCCATCGCCGGACGCAGCACCGGCGGCGCCGTCCCCGATGCGGCCGACCGCGGCCGGCGGCCGCACGTCCCGCCTGACGCGGTCGCCGGGGTCCATGACCAGCTGCCGCCGCGTCGGGTCCGCGCCCCCGGACGACCTGCTCGCCGCCGGCGGGCCGGCCGGTCCGGTCACGCCTCCCGGCGGCGGCGGAAGATCCGGCGCAGCGCGAACACGATCGCCACGACGAGCGCGACGAAGAACAGCACGATCAGCAGCACGACGACCAGGGCGGCGATGCCGAGCTTCTTGAAGAAGCCGCCCTTCTTCTTCTCCTTGGTGTCACCGGCCGCGAGCGCGGCGCGGTCGCCCGCGGTCCGGACGGCCTCCGGCCGCTCGCCGCCGGGTTGCGCGGCGGTCCCGGGGCCGGCGGCCTGGGTGACGGCCACCTGGGTGACGGCGGGCACCGCCCGGGCGACGGCGGGTGCGGCCTGGGCGACGGCGGGTGCGGCCTGGGCGGCGCCGGGCGAGCCCAGCACCAGCCCGACCAGTACGAGGGCGGGGGCGATCTTCGCGAGCACACGCGAACTCACTGCTACTCCTGTCGTCTCTGTCGGCTCCGGCGGGCGCGCCGGACGGCCGGACACCGCACCCGGGCAGGCCGGGCCGGGCCCGCGCCGACGGCCGCCACCAGCGAGAATCTACAGGACTGTAGAAGTTCGGGGAACCGGGGGTCGAGGGCCGGGGCGAACCGCGGAGCCGTGTCAGGCGGTGCGGGCGCCGCAGGACTCGCGGACCGTCAGCCTCGGCAGCAGCAGGAGGTGGTGGACCGGGAACGGGTCGTCACCGCCGAGACGGCGCAGCAGCAGCGCGACCGCCTCGGAGCCGACGGCCCGCTTCGGCGGGGCGACCGCCGTCAGCGGCGGAGCGCCGAGGGCCGCGAGCACGTCGTCGTAGCTGACCACCGCCAGCTGGTCCGGCACCTGGATGCCGCGGACCCGCAGCAGCGGCAGCAGCTGGATCGCGTCCTGGTCGTTGTGGACCAGCGCCGCCTGGACACCGCGCGCGCAGGCCTCGGTCAGGGCGTCCGCCACCGCCTCGGCGTCCGCCACCGGGTTCACGATGTCGATGACGGGCTCGGCGGGAAGGCCCAGCAGCTCGCAGCTCTCGGCGTAGCCCCGGCGGATCTCGTGCGCCGTCCAGGTGTCCCGGCGGGCGACCAGCGCGACGGAGCCGTGGCCGAGTCCGGCGAGGTGGCGCACGGCGAGCAGCACGCCGTGGCGGTGGTCGGAGGCGACCGAGTCCAGCTCCTCGGCCGGGCTGCCCGGCGCCGGGCGGCGCTCCACCAGGACGGCCGGGACGGGGAGGTCCTCGACCCAGTCCCCGCGGCCCGGGGTGTCGGCGGGGGTCCAGTTGGGCGCGAGCAGCAGCCCCTTGACGCCCGACTTGAGCAGCTGTTCCACCTGGACCTGGTCGGCGCTCGCCTCGTACGAGGAGATGCCGAGCACCAGGTGGGCGCCGGCCTGGGCGGCGGCGGCCCGGGCCCCGGCGATCACCTCGTCGAAGTACTGGCCGACCGCGGGGACGAGCAGTCCGAGTGACGGTGCCTCACCGCGCGCCGGACCGCTCTGCGGGGCGGCCGCCGCCCAGGACACCGAGCCGTGGGAGCGGCGGAGCAGGCCGGCGTCGGCGAGTGCCGCGACGTCGCGGCGCACGGTGACCGCCGGGAGCGCCAGGCGCTCCGCCAGCTCCGCGACCCGGACCGAGCCGAGGCCCTGCACGGTTTCGAGGATGCGGCTGCGGCGTTCGTCGGCCGAGATCGACATGTCACTCCCTGCGCCTTGCTCCGGTCGGTGCGAAGTGATCTGCGCAACGCGGACAGGAATCTACCATTCGGTCAGGCCGTGATCGGGACACGATCGGGTCGCGATCAGCCGCCCCGGCCCCGGCGCGGGTGCCGGTTTCGGCGGGCGCGTCGGGGCCGGGGCGGTCAGGCTCAGTCCGCGGGCGTCCACTGCGGGGCCGTCGGGCCGAGGTCGGGGCCGTCCCGCAGCTCGATCCGGGTACCCGGCCGGTGGAGTTCGAGGACGACCACCTCGTTGGCGCCCGGGTGCCACAGCGGCGCGGGGGCGTAGAGGGTGCGCTGCGGGCCGCGGTCCCAGAAGCGGCCCAGGGCGAAGCCGTTCAGCCAGACCATGCCCTTGGTGAAGCCCGGCAGGGCGAGGAAGCCGTCGGCCGGTTCCTCGACGGCCAGCCAGGCCCGGTGGAAGGCGGGGCCCTCGCCCGCGTGCGGTCCCGGGGTGAAGCGCAGGGTGCTCAGGTCGTCGAGCGGCAGTGGGCGGACCTCCCAGCCGAACTGGTACTGGCGGTCGATCCGCACGCCCCCGGTGATCCCCTTGCGGTCGTGCAGCAGCGGCCCGTAGTTGATCCGCCCCATGTTCTCCACCAGCAGGTCGAGCACCGCTCCGCCGGCCGGCACGGTGACCGGGAGCGCCTCGTCGGGGCGGTCCCGTTCGAGCACGCCGATCGGGGCGCCGTCCAGGAAGACCTGGGCGCGGTCGGCGAGTCCGTCGACGCGCAGTTCCCCGTGGGCGAGCGGGCCGCGCAGGCGGGTGCGGTAGTGGATCAGGCCGAAGTTCTGGCCGTAGGCCTCCATCGGCTCGGGCTCGGCGCCGCGGTGGACGGTGGCGAGGTCGTCGAGGGAGGCGAGCAGGGCGGCGCCGGAGGCGACCGGGACGCTCTGCGGGGCGAGCCGGGCGGGCGGCGGCGGCGGCTGGTGCGGATTGGGTCCCTGGTGGCGCTCGATGACCTCGCGGAACAGGTGGAACTTGGTGGTGAGTTCGCCGGCCTCGCCGACCGGGGCGTCGTAGTCGTAGCTCGTCGTGTCGGGCTGGTAGGTGGTCCCGTCGTGGTTGGCGCCGTTCCACCAGCCGAAGTTGGTGCCGCCGTGGCCCATGTAGATGTTGACCGAGGCGCCGGCGGCGAGCATCCGGTCGAGGACGTCGGCGCACTCCTGCGGGTCGCGCAGGTGGTGCGGCACGCCCCAGTGGTCGAACCAGCCGGTCCAGTACTCCATGCAGACCAGGGGGCCGACCGGCTGGTGGCGGCGCAGGCAGTCCAGCGACTCCTCGGGACGGGACCCGAAGGTGCCGGTGGTGAGCAGTCCGGGCAGCCGGCCGCCCAGCTGGAAGCCGTCCTCGGCGCCGTCCGCGGTGAAGAGCAGGCAGTCGACGCCGCGGCGGACCAGGCCCTCGCGCAGGTGCTCCAGGTAGGCGGTGTCGTTGCCGTAGCTGCCGTACTCGTTCTCCACGGCGACGGCGACGACGGGCCCGCCGTGCGAGGCGAGCAGCGGCAGCAGCACCGGGACGAGGACGTCGAACCAGGCGTCGACGGCCGCGAGGTAGGGGCCGTCGACGCGGCGCAGCCGCAGTCCGGGCTCCGCCAGCAGCCAGGCCGGCAGACCCCCGAACTCCCACTCGGCGCAGATGTAGGGGCCGGGCCGGACGATGACGTCGAGTCCGAGGTCACCGGCGGTGCGGACGAAGGCGGCGAGGTCGCGGTCGCCGGTGAAGTCGGCGGCGCCCGGCACGGGCTGGTGGAAGTTCCACGCCACGTAGGTCTCGACGGTGTTGACGCCCATGGCGCGCAGCCGCAGGAGCCGGTCGGACCAGAGTTCGGGGCGGATCCGGAAGTAGTGGACGGCGGCCGAGACGATCCGGTGCGGGCGTCCGCCGCGCAGGAAGGTGTCGCCGTCGAGCGTCAGGGCGGGGTGGGCGGCCTGGTCGGCCATGGGTGCCTCCGTCGGTGCGGGCATGGAGGTGGGCCGGAGCGAGGGACTCCGGGCGGGGTGAGGGTGAGGGTGGGGGTGGGGGCAGTGGGCGAGATCGACGATCGATCGCCGGTACGCACCCTATGAGCAGGATGATCGGGCGGTCAATCAATCGATACAGACCGCTTCTCTTGATCGAGATTCGATCGAACGATACCATTTGATCTATTCAACAGGTGGAGAGAGCACGGAACCACGGAGGGAAAGGATGGCCATGTCCAGGGAGGAGCGTCGTCGGCTCATCGTCACGGCCGTCGGCGATCTCGGCGGCCAGGTGCGGCTCAAGGACCTCGCCGACCGGCTGGGCATCCCCGCCGTCACCGTCCGGCGCGACGTCGCCGCACTGGCCGACGCCGGACGGCTCGTCCGCTCGCACGGGTTCGTCTCGCTCGACGAGCCCGGCGCCGGCCGGACCGCGGAGCCCGCCGCCGGCACCGCCGCGGGCTCCGGCCGCACGGTCGGCCTGCTGGTCCCCTCGGTGGGCTCCTACTTCGACGAGGTGATCTCCGGCGCCCGCGCCGCCGCCACCGCCGCCGGCGCCCGGCTGGTCCTGGGCATCGCGCCCTACCAGGCGGGTGACGACCGGGTCCAGGTCGAGCGGCTGCTGGAGTCCGGTGCCGAGGGCCTGCTGCTCGCCCCGGGCCTGCTCCCCGGGCGGCGCTCCCCCGACTGCGACTGGCTCGACGACCTGCCGGTCCCCGCGGTGCTGGTCGAGCGCCGCTCCCCGACGCCGGACGGCGCCGGCTCCCGGCTCGACGCCGTCGGCTCCGACCACCGCCACGGCGTGCTGCGGGCGCTGCGGCACTTCGCCGGCCTCGGCCACGACAGCGTGCTGCTGGCCGCCCGCAGCGACTCCTGGACGGCGGAGGAGGTCCGGGCCGGCTACCGCGAGGGGACCCGGCTGCTGGACCTGCCGCAGCTCCCGGTGCTGGACACGCTCACCTCCGAGGGAACGCAGACCGACGCCGTCCTGCTGGCCGACCGGATCGCCGGCGCGGTCGCCGCGGGCACCCGCGCGGTGCTCGTCCACAACGACCAGGACGCGATCCGGCTGCCGCCGCTGCTGCGCGCCCGGGGGCTGCGGGTGCCCGACGACGTGGCGCTGATCGCCTACGACGACGTGTTCGCGGCGCTCGCCGCTCCCCCGCTGACCGCCGTGGCGCCGCCCCGGCACGCCGTCGGCGAGGCGGCGTTCGACCTGCTGCTGCGGCGCCTCGCGGGAGGCGAGGAGCTGCCGGTCCACCGCACCGCCCTGCTGCCCGTCCTCCGGGTGCGCACCTCCTGCGGCGGCTGACCGCCCGAGCGTCCCGGCACGGAGGAGGCTACGAGTCCGTCTCCCAGTTGCACCCGGAGCGGAGCATCTTCTTGAGCTTCGCCTCGGCGTCCCCGGTGAGTTCGGGGTGCCAGGTCTCCAGATCCCACGTCGGACCGCCGAAGTGCCCACCGCTGCCGTTGGGGTAGGAGAACTGCGCGTGGCACAGCAGCTGCTGGAGGGTCGAGTTCTTCGCGGTCGGCGTGGCGCCGGGGAACATCGCCGTGTTGGACCACACCTGCCGCCAGTCCTCGTTCACGTCGCTGGCGGCGTCGTCGTTCCCCGTGACGGTCTTGAACGCGGCGTCCGTCGGGGTCACGTGGACGGGCGTCAGACGGCTGTCGGTCCAGTTGACGTAGACCTCGGTCTTCTTGACCCACTTCGTGTCGGTGATGCCGCCGTAGCCGATGCACGCGGTGTGGCAGGCCTCGAAGGCGTCGGCCTGACCACCGCTCCACAGCAGGTACCTGCCGTACTGGAAGTCCTGGCGGACGCCCCTGTTGTCGTCGACGTTGCCGCCGACGCCGCCGGTGTCGTACTCGTCGCTCGTGGGGTAGCCGTACGAGCCCCGCTCGTACCCGTACTGCCCCCACCACCACCCGATGTTGCCGTGCACCGCGTGCGCTCCGGTACCGGGCGACCAGTAGACCGTGGCGTTCTGGAACCGCTGGCGGACGCCGATCCCGTCGGGGTTCCGCAGTTCGTCGGTGAGCGGGTAGCCCATGTAGCCGCCCTCCCAGCCGTGCCGGCCCCACTCCTGGAGGACCAGACCCCACACGGCGTGCGCCCCGGTGTCCGGGCTCCAGTAGATCGAGCCGTGCTCGAAGGCCTGACGGCGGCCGACCCCGTCGGGAAGGCCGAGCTCGTCGCCGGTGGGGCAGCCGAGGGCCTCCCGCACACCGGGTGCCTGGGTGTACTCGGTCCAGATCGCGCCGTCGACCGAGTGGGTGCCGCAGACGACCTCCGCGGACGCGGGGCCGCCCTGGACGCCCACCAGCAGGGAGGCGCCGGCCGCGCAGGCGGCGAGAGCGGCGAGGAGCCGGGTACCTGCTGGTCCGTTGTTCATGACCGGCAGTATCCGAGGCCGTCACCGGTGCCGTACATCCCGCGCGTGCGGCACGCCACCGGCGTGCACCCGCCCTCGCACGCCGCCCGCCAGTGCCTCCCTCTTGCCTGCCGGGGCCGCTATTGCCGGGCCAGGGCCGCCAGGTGGCGGGCCCCGGCGGCGAGCTGCGGGGCCAGCGGGGCGGCCCCGGGGTGCCAGGGCGCCTCGTACTCCCAGGCGATCCAGCCGTCCGGCGGCAGCAAGTGCAGGCAGTCGGCGATCGGGAGGACGCCGGCGCCCGGGGCGAGCGGCGTGAGGTCGTCGGCCGACGCCACGTCCTTCACCTGGACGTAGCCCAGGTGGCGGCCGAGGAGCTGGTGGGTCCGCCGCGGCTCCTCACCGGCCAGCCAGGTGTGCAGGAGGTCCCACAGCGCCCCGACGGCGGGGTGGCCGGCCCGGTCGAGCAGCGCCGCGAGGGCCGCCGACGACCGGTGCGAGTCATGGGTCTCGACCAGGATCCGCACCCCCGCCGACCGGGCCTCCTCGGCCACGGCGAGGAGCCGGCGCGCCGCGCCCTCGTCGGCCGCCGCGCCCGCCCCGGGGCCGCCCCGCGGGAAGACCCGCAGATGGCGGCAGCCGAGGTCGGCGGCGAGCCGCAGGTGGGCCCGCAGGTCCGCGACCACCGGCCCGTCCGGCCCCGGCGCCGCGACGCCGAGGTAGGAGGCGAGGGTCAGCGGCACGATCCCGGCGCGGGTGAACAGCCGCACCGCCGCCCGGCGCCGGGGCACGGTCAGCTCCGGGTGCACCGGCTGGTCGGGGGCGCAGCGCAGTTCGAGGCCGTGCCAGCCGTGGTCGGCGGCCAGGCCGACCACCCGGTCGAGCGGGGTGCCGGGCAGGCCGAGGGTGGCGAGGGCGAGGGGCATGGCGGGTCCTCAGCTGTCGACGGAGACCGTGCCGGCCCCGATGCGGATCCGGTGGGTGGTGCCGTCCGGCCAGGTCAGGTCCAGGCGGCGGGTGTCCGCGCCCGGTTCCGCGGCGCCCACCCGCACCCGCGTCGCGTCCAGCGGCGGCAGCCCGGCGGCGGCGCCGGTGAGCCGCACCGCGCAGACGAGCAGGCCGGAGCCGTCGGCGAGGACGCCGCCGAGGACCGGCAGGGCCGCCTCGGGGCCGAAGGCGGTGCCGTCCGGCACGGCGAGGACGGCGGCCGTGGTGAAGCCGTGCAGCGGGTGGAGCACGCTGGTGAGGCGGCCGTCGTCGGCCGAGCCGGCCGCGCCGGGCGGCGTGCTCCCGGGGGCGGGCCCGGCGCTGCGGCCGGCGACGGCCCAGCCGCTCTGCCGGACGGCGGTTCCGGGCTCCGCGCCCGCGACCAGGTGGACGCGCACCTCGTCGGCGCCGTGCGCCAGGGTGAGCGAGGTGACCGTCACACCGGGCAGGTCCCGCCCGCCGACGCGCGGGCGGCCGAGGGAGGCCGCCCAGTCGGGGCCGCAGGCGAGCGGCCGGATGCGGCCGCGCTCCGTCGGCCCGCCGCCGGTCAGCAGGGCGAGGTGGTTGTCGGCCGGGCCGCGGTGGGTGGGGCCGGTGGCCGTGGAGTGCGCGAGGCGCGCGTAGTGCGGGTCGTCCGGCCCGACCCGGTCGGCCGGCTGGTCGTCGCTGCCGTGGTTGTGCAGCCGGACCAGGCCGTCGGCGGCGGTGGACTGGGCCAGCCAGCCGGGCTTCGCGATGACCCGTACGGTGTCGCGCTGCTCCACCGGGGCGGGCTGCTCGGGGTGGGTCCAGACCGGGTGCTCCGGGGGGAGCAGCAGGCCGAGGAAGCCGCTGCCCGCCCAGTACGGCGAGGCGGGGCCGGAGTAGGGCTGGACCAGCCGCGGCTCCGGTCCGTGCCAGCCGAGGGTGAGCAGGCCCCGGTCGTCGAAGGCCCCGTGGTCGACGAAGTGGCGCAGCGCGCCGGAGGCGAGCCGGCGGGTGGTGCCGGGGGCGAGCGGGGTGTGGCCGGTGAGGGCGCCGGCCCACAGCGGGGCGGTCGCGGCGAACCGGTAGGTGAGCGAGCGGCCCTGGTGGACGGGGGCGCCGTCGGCGCCGAAGAGGTGGGCGTGGTCGGCGAGGTGGGCGGCGAGCCGGGGGCCGTACGCGTCGAGCAGGGCCCGGTCCGCGGCGAGGTGGGCGTGCAGGACGGGGTAGAGGTGCAGGGCCCAGCCGTTGTAGTGGTCGAAGGCCCGGGGCCGGCCGTCGGTGTACCAGCCCTCGCCGAGGTAGAAGCGGTCGATCCGCTCCAGTCCGCGGCGCACGGCGGCGCGGGCGGCCGGCTCCTCGATGCCGGCCTCGGCGAGGAAGCCGCCGACGGCGAGCGGGAAGAGCCACCAGTTGTTGTCGTTGGGGGTGCGGTGCAGCGCGTCGGCCAGCCAGCGCCCGACGCGGTCGCGGACCGGGCCGTCCAGGCGGTCCCAGAGCCAGGGCCGGGTGAGCCGCAGCGCGAAGGCGATCGAGGCGGACTCGACCATGGCCTGGCCCCGGTCGGTGATCAGCGGCCAGGACTCCCGGTCGCCGTCGGCGAGGTCGCGTTCGCCGGTGGGGCGGCGGGTGCCGGCGTCGAGTCCGGCGGCGTACCGCTCCAGCAGGCCGTGCGGGTCGGCGCCGCCGGCGCCGGCGATCCGCAGCGCGGCGGGCAGGAAGGTGCGGGCGTAGCCCTCCAGGGCGTCCGAGCGGCGGCCCGACCAGCTGGGCCGGGTGCCGGGCAGGTCGATCAGCGCGTGGCCGGGGCTCGCGTGGGGGCGGACGGCGGCGAGCAGGTCGTCGGCCACCGCTTCCCAGTGGGCCCTGGTCCAGCCGGTACGGGGGCTGAGGCGTCGGTCCTCCGGGGGCAGCGGCATCGGGTGTCCTTCGTCTGGAGTGTCCGGGAACGGGTGGGTTCCTGGCCGGAATCTAGAAAGCAGTCGATCATTCGTCAAGGCTTCCGGATCAAATGAACCAGTTGATCAGATTGTGACCTTGCCACCCCACCCCCCGACGGTGCGTCATTTTCGCAGGTGAACGGCGCACCAACGGCTACCGTCGCCCACTCGGCCATCCGATCAGATCGGATCATTCGATCTATCGGTCTTGACTCCGATCGGCAAGCTGCTCAGGATGGCTGCCAGTCGCCCCCACCCTCACGAGTCCGCGACCGGGCCGACCCCCCGGGCCGTGACCATCCCCCTAGGAGCCGTGCCATGCGCTCATTCGCGTTCCCCCGCCGCAGAGCCCTCCGCGCCGCCGCCACCGTCACCGCGGCCGCGCTCTCGGTGACCCTCCTCGCCGCCTGCGGCAGCGACGGCGGCAAGGCGACCGACGCCGCCGACGGCAAGCCCGTCACCCTCACCTTCTGGGGCTGGGCCAAGGGCACCAAGGAGGTGGTGGCCGCCTTCAACGCGAGCCACCCGGACATCCAGGTCACCTTCGAGGAGATCCCCGCGGGCAACGCCGGCGGTTACGCGAAGCTCTCCAACGCCGTCAAGGCCGGCAACGCCCCCGACGTGTTCAACGTCGAGTACCCGCAGCTGCCCGACTTCGTCAGCCAGGGCGCCGTCCAGGACATCTCCAAGCTCGTCGGGGCCGACCTCAAGGCCAAGTACCTGCCGCAGGCCACCGAGCTCACCTCGCTCGGCGGCCGCACCTGGGCGCTGCCGCTGGACGCCGCCCCGCAGACCTTCTACTACCGCAAGGACCTCTTCGAGAAGGCCGGCATCACCGTCCCCAGGACCTGGGACGAGTTCCGCACCGCCGCCCAGAAGCTCAAGGAGGCCCAGCCCGACGCCCGCATCGCCACGTTCTTCCCGGACGACCCCACCACCCTGGAGGCGATGGCCTGGCAGAACGGCGCCCGCTGGTTCACCGCCGCCGACGAGTCCTGGAAGGCCGACCTGACCGGCGCCGAGACCAGGAAGGTCTCCGCCTACTGGCAGCAGCTGATCGACGAGGACCTGGTCCGCGTCCAGCCGTCCTTCAGCCAGCAGTGGACCGCCTCCCTGCAGAAGGGCGAGACCGCCGGCTACCTCGGCGCCTCCTGGGGCGGCGGCGTCCTGAAGGCCAACCTCGGCACCACCTCCGAGGTCAACGGCACCTGGGCGGTCGCCCCGCTGCCCAGCTGGGACGGCACCCCCGCCAGCGGCATGCTCGGCGGCACCACCTTCGCCGTCTCCAAGGACAGCAAGAAGGCCGCGGCCGCCGTCACCTTCGCCACCTGGGCGACCACCACGCCCGAGGGCATCAAGGCCCGCATCGCCTCCGGCACCTCGTCCTCCTACCCGGCCGCCACCGAGCTCGTCCCGGTCGCCGCCCAGGCCTTCAACACCGACTTCTACGGCGGCCAGGACATCTACGCGGTGTTCTCCGACGCCGCCAAGTCGATCAAGCAGGGCTGGACCTGGGGCCCCGTCATGGGCCTGACCAACAGCACCCTGAAGGACGCCTTCGGCAAGGTCGCCGGCAAGACCGGCACCATCGACGACGCCCTCTCCGCCGGGCAGCAGGCCACCCTCGCCGAGTTCAAGAACCGCGGGCTGAAGGTCGCCCAGTGACGACCCGCACCAAGGTCCCCCGCGCCGCCGCCGTGCGGCGGCGCGGGCGGTACGGGGCACCGGCCGCGCTCCTCGCCCCGTTCTTCCTCCTGTTCACCGCCTGCACCCTCGTCCCGATCGGCTACGCGATCAGGCTGAGCCTGTTCACCGAGCACCGCTCCGGCCTCGGCTTCGGCGGCACCGAGACGGTCTTCACCGGCCTCGGCAACTACACCCGGGCCCTGCGGGACGAGGCCTTCCGCGACGGCTTCCTCACCATCGCCCGGTACTGCCTGCTCTACATCCCGCTGATGACGGTCCTCGCGCTCGTCCTCGCGCTGCTCCTGGACTCGGCGCTGGCCCGGGCCAAGCGGTTCTTCCAGCTCGCCCTGTTCATCCCGCACGCGGTGCCCGGCATCATCGCCGCGCTGATCTGGATGTACCTGTACACCCCCGGCATCAGCCCGGTGCTCGACGCCTTCGAGGCCCTCGGCGCGCAGCCCGACCCGCTCGGCAACCCGCTGCCGGCCGTGGTCAACATGGCGCTGTGGCAGTGGAGCGGCTACAACATGGTCATCTTCTACGCCGCGCTCCAGGCCATCCCGCGCGAGGTGCTGGAGGCCGCCGTCGTCGACGGCGCCGGGCCCCTGCGGACGGCGCTGAGCATCAAGATCCCGCTGATCCGGCCCTCGCTCGCCATGGTCGGGCTGTTCACCGTCATCGGCTCGCTCCAGCTCTTCACCGAGCCGATGATCCTGCACGGCACCGCACCGGGCGTGGTCTCCACCTGGACCCCCAACATGTACGCCTACACCGCCGCCTTCGAGCGCGGCGACTACGGCCTGGCGGCCGCCTCCTCGGTGCTGCTCGCCCTCGCCGCCGCCGCGCTCTCCTTCGCCGTCACCCGGCTGACCCGCTCCCGCTCCGGGCGCGGACGGGAGGCCCGCCCGTGAACACCCGACGTCCCTGGACCCTGTCGAAGGGCGCCGTCAACGGCGCCCTCGTCCTGGCCACCGCCTACACCCTGCTGCCGCTCGGCTGGCTGCTCACCGCCGCCGCCAAGAACACCGCCGACCTGCTCGGCGGCCGAACCCTGACCCCCGCCAACTTCAACCTCGGGCAGAACCTGAGCGACCTCGCCACCACCGGCGACGGCATCTACTTCCGCTGGTACCTCAACTCCCTGCTCTACGCCGGGATCGGCTCCTTCCTCTGCGCGCTGGTGTGCGTCGGCGCCGGCTACGCGTTCCACGTCTACACCTTCCCCGGCAAGGAGAAGCTGTTCGGCCTGGTCCTGCTCGGCGTGCTGGTGCCCACCACCGCGCTCGCCCTGCCGCTGTACCTGCTCGCCTCCGAACTCGGCATCGTCAACACCTTCTGGGCGGTCTTCCTGCCCTCCCTGGTGAACCCCTTCGGCGTCTACCTCGCCCGGGTCTTCTGCGCCGGCTACGTGCCCGGCGAGGTGCTGGAGGCCGCGCGGATGGACGGCGCGGGCGAGCTGCGCACCTTCTGGTCGATCGGCCTGCGCATGGTCATGCCCGGCTTCGTCACCGTCCTGCTGTTCCAGTTCACCGCCATCTGGAACAACTTCTTCCTGCCCCTGGTGATGCTCTCCGACAACCGGCTCTTCCCGGTCAGCCTCGGCCTGTTCAGCTGGAACGCCCAGACCAAGGCCTTCCCCGAGTACTACCCGCTGGTCGTCACCGGCGCGCTGCTGGCCGTCGTCCCGCTCATCCTCGCCTTCGTCCTGCTCCAGCGGCACTGGAAGGCCGGTCTCACCGCGGGGAGCGTCAAGTGAGCACCCCATCCACCGCCCCCGCCCCGGAGATCCCCATGACCGACCCCCGAGCGGCGGGCCCGGCCCACCCCGCCCACCGCCCCCGCGCCGTGCTCGCGATGCACCGCGAGCTCACCGCCCGCCTCTTCGACGAGCGCTCGACGGCCCGCCTGACGGAGGTCGCCGACCTCGACCCCGCGCTGGTGCTCGACGACTTCGGCACCGAGGAGGCCCGCGCCGTCCTCGCCGAGACCGAGGTCATCGTGTCCAGCTGGGGCTGCCCCGCGATCGACGAGAGCGTGCTGGCCGCCGCCCCGCGGCTGCGCGCGGTGATCCACGCGGCGGGCTCGATCAAGCACCACGTCACCGACGCCTGCTGGCGGCGCGGCCTGCTGGTCACCTCCGCCGCCTGGGCCAACGCCCTGCCCGTCGCCGAGTACACCGTCGCCGCCGTCCTGCTGGCCAACAAGCAGGTGCTGCGGCTCCGCGAGGACTACCGCGCCCGGCGCGGCGTCCCGCACGACTGGCAGCGCGGCTACCCCGACGCCGGCAACTACCGGCGCACCGTCGGCATCGTCGGCGCCTCCCGGATCGGCCGGCGCGTCCTGGAACTCCTGCGCCCGCACGACCTCGACCTGCTGCTGCACGACCCGTACGTGGACGCGGCCGGGGCCGCCGCGCTCGGCGCGCGCGCCGTCGGCCTGGACGAACTCTGCGCGGCGAGCGACGTGGTCAGCATCCACGCCCCCGAGCTCCCGGCCACCCACCACCTGATCGACGCCCGCCGCCTGGCGTCGATGCGCGACGGCGCCACCCTGATCAACACCTCCCGCGGCTCCCTGGTCGACCAGCGGGCGCTCGTCGGCGAACTGCTCTCCGGGCGCCTCGACGCCGTCCTCGACGTCACCGTCCCCGAGGTGCTGCCCGCCGACTCCCCGCTCTACGACCTGCCCAACGTGGTGCTCACCCCGCACATCGCCGGCTCGCTCGGCCGGGAGCTGCACCGCATGGCCGCCGCGGCCGCCGACGAACTGGCCCGCTACGCCGCCGGGCAGCCCTTCGCCCACCCCGTGCGCGCCGAGGACGTCCACCGCACCGCGTGAACCGCGCGCCGTCCCCCGCACGAGAACGACCCAGCTCCCCACGAATTGGAGAACCCCCATGTCCCGCAGGGTGATCGGCATCGTCATGAACGGTGTCACCGGCCGGATGGGCTACCGCCAGCACCTGGTCCGCTCCATCCTCGCCATCCGCGACCAGGGCGGCCTGCCTCTCGGCGACGGCGAGGTGCTGTGGCCCGAGCCGATCCTGGTCGGCCGCAGCGCCGCCAAGCTGAAGGAACTCGCCGAGCGCCACGGCCTGGAGCACTGGACCACCTCCCTGGACGAGGCCCTGGCCCACCCGCTGGCCGAGATCTACTTCGACGCCCAGCTGACCCAGGTCCGCGAGCAGGCCATCCGCCGGGCCATCGCGGCCGGCAAGCACGTCTACACCGAGAAGCCCACCGCCGAGTCGGTGGACGCCGCGCTGGATCTGGCCCGGCTCGCCCGCGAGGCCGGGGTGCGCAACGGCGCCGTGCAGGACAAGCTCTTCCTGCCCGGCCTGCTCAAGCTCAAGCGGCTGGTGGACGGCGGCTTCTTCGGCCGGATCCTGTCCGTGCGCGGCGAGTTCGGCTACTGGGTCTTCGAGGGCGACTGGCAGGACGCCCAGCGCCCGTCCTGGAACTACCGCGCCGAGGACGGCGGCGGCATGGTCCTCGACATGTTCCCGCACTGGCGCTACGTGCTGGACAACCTCATCGCCCCCGTCCGGTCCGTCTACGCGCACACCGCCACCCACATCCCGCAGCGCGTCGACGAGCAGGGCCGCCGCTACCCGGCGACCGCCGACGACGCCGCGTACGGCGTGTTCGAGCTGGAGGGCGGCATCACCGCCCAGATCAACTCCTCGTGGGCGGTGCGGGTCGACCGCGACGAGCTGGTGGAGTTCCAGGTCGACGGCACCGAGGGCAGCGCGGTGGCCGGCCTGCGCAACTGCCGCTTCCAGCACCGCGCCGCCACCCCCAAGCCGGTCTGGAACCCCGACCTGCCGGTCACCGAGTCCTTCCGCGACCAGTGGCAGCACGTCCCGGACAACGGCGAGTTCGACAACGGCTTCAAGGTGCAGTGGGAGCTGTTCCTGCGCCACGTGGTGACCGGCTCGGACTACCGCTGGGACCTCCTGGAGGGCGCCAAGGGCGTCCAGCTCGCCGAGCTCGGCCTGCGCTCCGCCCGCGAGGGCCGCCGCCTCGACGTGCCCGACCTCGCGCTCTGAACGCCCCGACGCTCCGAACGCCCCGAGGGTTCCGAACGCCCGGCGCGCCGAGTGCCCCGCTCCCCGACCGCCCCGTAGCGATTGCGTTGCTGACACCATGACCGACATCGACCTGCCCGGCCTCGGCCGCCACCGGATGCGCGCCCCCGCCGAGCTGCCCGCCACCCCCGAGCCCCCGGCCTCCCGGCTCGCCTACGCCGCCGCCCACGTGGTCGCCGACCCGCTCGGCGGCAACGCTCCCGGCGCCCCCGCCGCCGTCGACTGGGACACCACGCTCGCCTTCCGCCGCCACCTGTGGTCCCTGGGCCTCGGCGTCGCCGACGCGATGGACACCGCCCAGCGCGGCATGGGCCTCGACTGGCCCGCCACCCGCGAGCTGATCACCCGCTCCGGCGCCGAGGCCCGCAGCTACGGCGGACTGCTCGCCTGCGGCGTCGGCACCGACCAGCTCGCCCCCGGAACGCACACCGTCGGCGCCATCGCCGCGGCCTACGAGGAGCAGCTGGAGGTCGTCGAGGCCGCCGGCGCCCGGCCGATCCTGATGGCCAGCCGGGCGCTCGCCCACGCCGCCCGCGGCGCCGAGGACTACCTGGCGGTCTACGGCCGCCTGATCGGCCAGAGCAGCCGGCCGGTGATCCTGCACTGGCTGGGCGAGATGTTCGACCCGGCCCTGGCCGGCTACTGGGGCTCCGGGGACGTCACCGCCGCCACCGCCACCGTCCTGGCGCTCATCGAGGCGCACGCCGAGCGGATCAACGGCATCAAGGTGTCGCTGCTCGACGCGGACCACGAGGTCGGGCTGCGCCGCGCCCTGCCCCCGGGCGTGCGGCTCTACACCGGCGACGACTTCAACTACCCGGCGCTGATCCGCGGCGACGCGCTCGGGCACAGCGACGCACTGCTGGGCGTCTTCGACCCGATCGCCCCGGTCGCCGCCGCCGCGCTGCGGGCCCTGGACGCGGGCGACCTCGACCGGTACGACGCGCTGCTCGCGCCGACCCTGCCGCTGGCCCGGCACCTGTTCGCCGCGCCGACCTTCCACTACAAGACCGGGGTGGTCTTCCTGGCCTGGCTCGCCGGGCACCAGGACCACTTCACCATGGTCGGCGGCGCGCAGAGCGGGCGTTCCGTGCCGCACCTGGTCGAGCTGTTCCGCCTCGCCGACGCCGCGGGCGTGCTGCCCGACCCGCACCTCGCCGTCGAGCGGATGCGGCGCTACCTCGCGGTGGCCGCACCGCTCGGCTGAGACCAGCGCTCCTCCTCCCCCGGTGGCCGCCCCACCCCCGACGGGCGGCCACCGGCGTTCCCGCCCCCTCTCCCCGAAAGGAGCCCGGCACCGTGACCGGACTCGACCGTCTCTCGCTCAACCAGATCACCACCAAGCGGTGGAGCCTGCCCGAGGCCGTCCGGGGCTGCGTGGACGCCGGCATCCCGGCGATCGGCCTCTGGCGGGACAAGGTCGCCGAAACCGGCCTGGCCCGCTCCGCGAAGCTCTGCCGGGACGCCGGACTGGCCGTCAGCAGCCTGTGCCGGGGCGGCTTCCTGACCGCCACCGCCCCCGAGGAGCGGCGGACCGCGCTCGCCGACAACCTCCAGGCGATCGAGGAGGCCGCCGAACTCGGCACCGACACCCTGGTGATGGTCGTCGGCGGCCTGCCCGGCGGCAGCCGGGACCTCGCCGGCGCCCGGCGGTCCGTCGCCGACATGATCGCCGAACTGGCCCCGCACGCCGGGGACTTCGGCGTACGGCTGGCCCTGGAGCCGCTGCACCCGATGTTCTGCGCCGACCGCGCCGTCCTCTCCACCCTCGGCCAGGCCCTCGACCTCGCCCGGCCGCACCCCGCCGCGCAGGTCGGCGTCGTCGTCGACAGCTACCACGTCTGGTGGGACCCGCAGCTGCCCGAGCAGATCGCGCGCGCCGGACGGGAGGGCCGGATCGCCTCCTACCAGGTCTGCGACTGGACGCTGCCGCTGCCGGCCGACGCCCTGCTCGGACGCGGCCACGTCGGTGACGGCCACATCGACTTCCGCGCGCTCACCGAGCTGGTCACCGCCGCCGGCTACGAGGGCTGGATCGAGGTGGAGATCTTCAACGAGCGGATCTGGGACACCCCGGGCGAGCAGACCCTGCGCACCCTGACCGAGCGCCACCTCGCCCACGTGGCCGTGTCGTGAGGATCGTCCTCGCGCCCGACTCCTTCAAGGGCACCGCCACCGCCACCGAGGCCGCCCGGGCCCTCGCGGACGGCTGGCGCTCGGTGCGCCCCGGCGACGACCTGCTGTCCCTGCCGATGGCCGACGGCGGCGAGGGCACCCTCGACGCGGTGGCCACCGCCCGCCCCGGCGCGTGCGTCCACGAGGTCCCCGGCTGCACCGGCCCCGACGGCAGGCCCGTCCCCGGCCGCTACGCCCTGCTCCCCGACGGCACGGCGCTGGTCGAGTTCGCCACCACCGGCGGCCTGCCGCTGCTCGGCGAGCGGCTCGCCCCGCTCACCGCGACCAGCCGCGGCACCGGCGAGACGATCGCCGCCGCCCTGGACGCCGGCGCGAGCGCGCTGACGGTGGGCCTCGGCGGCTCCGCCTCCACCGACGGCGGCGCCGGGCTGCTCTCCGCGCTCGGCCTGCGCCTGCTCGACCGCTCGGGCACACCGCTGCCCGACGGCGGCGGCGCGCTCGCCGCGGCCGCCCGCGCCGACCTCGGAAGCCTGCGCCCGGCCCCGCCCGGCGGCGTCCGGCTGCTCACCGACGTCACCAACCCCCTGCTCGGCCCGGCCGGCGCGGCGGCGGTGTACGGGCCGCAGAAGGGCGCCGGAGCAGCCGAGGTGGCCCGGCTGGAGCGCGGGCTGGAGCGGTACGCGGAGCTGCTCGGCGGCGACCCGCGGCAGCCGGGAGCCGGTGCGGCCGGCGGCACCGCCTACGGGCTGGCCGCGGCCTGGAACGCCCGGATCACGCCCGGCGCCGCCGCCGTCGCCGACCTGCTCGGCCTGGACGCGGCCCTCGACGGCGCCGACCTCGTGGTCACCGGCGAGGGCCGCTTCGACGCCACCAGCCTGCTCGGCAAGGCCGTCGGCGAGGTGCTGGCGCGGGCGCGGCGGGCCGCCGTCCCGGTCCGCGTGGTCGCCGGCGGCTCCACCGACGCGCGGGCGCTGACCCTGCTCTCGCTGGCCGGTGACCCCGAGGACGCCCGGCGGCGGGCCGCCCACTGGCTCCACCGGGCCGGCGCCCTACTGGCCCGCTCGGCCGGACCGGCCGCGGGCTGAGGCACCCCTGCGGACCCGCGGATCCGCGACGGCCGTGCCCGGGCGCGGCCGTCGACGGCGACCACCCACCGCCGCCCGCCGCCTCGCGGGACCTGTCCGGCCGTCAGGCCCCGTAGCGGCGCTGCCGGTCGGCGTAGGCGCGTACCGCCCGCAGGAAGTCCACCTCACGGAAGGCCGGCCAGTACGCCTCGCAGAAGTACAGCTCCGAGTAGGCGCTCTGCCACAGCAGGAAGTTCGACATCCGCTGCTCTCCGCTGGTGCGGATGACCAGGTCGGGGTCCGGCTGTCCGGCGGTGTAGAGGTGGCGGGCGATGTCGTCGGCGGTCAGCTCGCCGGCGAGGTCCCGCATCGGCGTTCCGGCCGCCGCCTGCTCGTACAGCAGGTCCCGCATGGCGTCCACGAGTTCCTGGCGGCCGCCGTAGCCGACGGCGAGGGTCACGTGGGCGCCGGTGGTGCACTCGCGGGTGGCCTCGACCGCCTCCTTCAGGGCGCGGGCCGTGCTGTCGGGCAGGGTGTCGAGGGCTCCGGCGATGTGCACCCGCCAGCGCGGCCGCGGCCTGGCGAGCTGCGCCGCCAGGACGTCCTCGATCACCCGCATCAGGAAGGCGACCTCGCTGTCACCGCGCCGCTGGAGGTTCTCGGCGGAGCAGACGAACACGGTGACGTGCCGGATCCGGAGGTCCTCGCACCACGCGAGCACGTGTTCCACGTGCTCGGCACCGGCCTTGTGGCCGAGGCTCGGGTTCCCGATGCCGCGCCGACGGGCCCAGCGCCGGTTGCCGTCCATGATCAACCCGATGTGCCCGGGGAGCTCCCGGCCGTGGAGCCGTCGGCGCAGCCGCCTGGCGTAGAAGGCGTAGAGGGGGTCACTGACGCGCATGTCGCGGCCTTTCGGAAGCGGGAGGGATGGGCGGACACCGGCCCATCACGGCGTGCATACTACGGAGTGATAGCACGCGCCGCGTGTTATCAGGGAAACCCGCTGCTCCCGGGAGTGCCAGTGCGTACCAACGACGCCCAGATGCTCGTCCTGTCCGCCCTCGCGGACGGTCCCCTGCACGGATACGCCGTCAACACCGCGATCGAGCGGCTGACCGGCGCCAGACTCGGCCGCGGCAGCCTGTCGAGCGCCCTGGCGCGGCTGCACGGCAAGGGCCTGGTCGAGTACCTGGACGGCGACGGCAGGCGGCGGCCCCTGGCGCTCACGCCGGCCGGCCGGGAGGCCCTCGACGGCGGGATCGCCTCCCTCGCGCAGGCCGCGGAGATCTTCGAGAAGGCCGTCCCGGACAAGGCTCTCTACCTGGACCGGCTCTCCGCCACCCAGGTCGCGCACACCTACAAGGAGGCCGCCCTGCGGGCGCTGGCCGTCCGGCCGGGCCACGTCGTCCTGGACCTGGGCTGCGGTCCGGCGACCGACCTCGGCGTGCTGGCCCGCGCGGCCGCGCCCGGCGGGCGGGTCATCGGCGTCGACTCCGACCCCGGGATGACCCGGCGGGCGCTCGCCCGGACCGCCGGCCTTCCGGGAACCGGCGTGCTGACGGCCGACGTTCACGCCCTGCCGCTTCCCGCGGGCTCCGCGGACCGGTTGCGGACCGACCGCGTGCTGCAGCACGTCGAGGACGTCCCGGCCGTCCTGGCGGAGGCCCGGCGGGTGCTGCGCCCCGGCGGCCGGCTGGTCATGGCCGAACCCGACTGGGACTCGCTCGCCGTCGACCACCCGGATCCGGAGATCGCCCGGGCGTACACCCGGCACATCACCGACCGGATCGTGCGCAACGCCCTCGTCGGACGGCAGTTGCCCCGCCTCGCCGGGCAGGCGGGTTTCGCCGTCCCCTCGGTCGCCCCGGTGACCTCGGTCTTCCGGGAGGTCCACGCCGCCGACCGGATCCTCGGGCTCCACCGCAACACCGAGCGCGCGGTGGCCGCCGGGTACCTCACGCGCGGTCAGGCGGACAGCTGGCTCGACCATCTGACCCGAGGGCCGTTCCTCGCCGCGGTGACGCTCTACGTCGTCACGGCGGAGTCACCCTCGGACTCACCCGCGCGGTCACCCGAGGAAGGCTGACCCGCCCGAACCAGGAGGTCCCGCCCATGCCGCCACTGCCCTCGCTGCTCGCCGTCCTCGCCCACCCCGACGACGAATCGCTCCTCGTCGGCGGCGTCCTCGCCCGGCACGCCGCCTCCGGGGCGCGGACGGCCGTCGTCACCGCCACCTGGACGCGGGAGAGCCACCGCGGCGCCGAACTCGCCGAGGCCCTGGGCGTCCTGGGCGCCGGGGAGCCGCGGATGCTCGGCTACGCCGACGCCCGCGTCCCGCGGTCCGCGCCCGGGCGGCCCCGGCTCTGCGACGCGCCCGTGGACACCGTCGTCCAGGACATCGTGCGGCAGATCCGCGCCGTCAGGCCCGGGATCGTGCTGACCCACGACGCATACGGACAGTTGACCGGCCACCCGGACCACCGGCGCACCCACCACGCCACCCTGCTCGCCTTCGCCGCCGCCGGCCTCGAACACCTCTATCCGGAGGCCGGCGCGCCCTGGCAGCCCGAGGCCCTCCGGATGGCGACCCATCCCCACGCGGCGCTCGCCGACCTCGGCCCCCTCCTGGGCCGCGTCGGCAAGACGACGCTCAGCGTGCCGGACAGCATGGTCGACCTGAGCTGCGACATCGGCCCGTGGTTCGACCGGAAGTGGGCCGCGATCACGGCCCACCGCAGCCAGACCGGGCCCGGGCGTGCGCTGCCCGGCCTGCTGGCCCGCGAGCCCGAGGCCGTCCGGCGCCGGATCCTCGGCACCGAGCACTTCACGTCCCTCACCGCGCGGGCCCGCCAAGGGCGATGACCCCCCCCGGAGGAGGACGCGGCGGGGGTGCGGGAACTGCGATGGTGGTGGCGGCGGCCCGGGGGTCGGGCCGGAAGGGGCGGGAACCATGACCATCGTTCAGTCTCGGACATCGCACCGGCGCGGCCGGCTGGGGACACGGCTCGCCGCCGTCGCCCTGGCCGGTGCCACCGTCGTCACGCTCGCCCCGACGGCGGCCGTGGCGGCGGGCGGGGACGCCTCCGGCCCCGGGTCCGTGGCGGAGCGCCGGCCGCGCGTCGACGGGCGGCCGGAGCTGCGGGACCTCGTGGAGCACGGCGGGGCGACCGCCGCGCTCGCGGAGATCCGCCTCGCCGGTCGCGTCCCGTGGCGCGGCGCCGCCGGGACCGCCGACCTGGCCACCGGGCAGCCGGCCAGGGCGGACGGCCGGTTCCGGATCGGCAGCATCACCAAGACCTTCGTGTCGACGGTCGTCCTCCAGCTGGTCGGCGAGGGCCGGCTGCGGCTGGACGACCCGGTCGAACGGCACCTGCCGGGGGTCGTCCCGAACGGCGGCGCGATCACCGTCCGGCAGCTGCTCAACCACACCAGCGGCCTGTTCAACTTCACCGAGGACGAGCGGTTCCTGGTGAGGAGCGAGGCCGACCTGCAGGACTACGCGTACGGGAGCTGGCGCTACCGGGACTACCGCCCCGAGCAGTTGGCCGCGGTCTCGGCCGAGCACCCGCCGTACTTCGCACCCGGGCAGGGCTGGAAGTACTCCAACACCAACTACGTCCTCGCCGGGATGATCGTCCGGAAGGTCACCGGGCACACCTGGCAGCGCGAGGTAGAGCGCCGGATCGTCCGGCCCCTGCACCTGGAGGAGACCGCGTTCCCGGGCTCGGAGACCGGCCTCGGCGGCCCGCACGCCCACGCCTACCTCGACCTGCCGGCCGGGCCGGCCGACATCACCCGGTTCAACCCGTCCCTGGTGGACGCGGCCGGTAACGGCATCTCCACCACCACCGACCTCGACCGGTTCCACGCCGCCCTGTTCGGCGGGAAGCTGCTGCGGCCGGCCGAGATGGCCGCACTGACGGACACGGTGCCGACCACGGGTGACGGCGCGCAGTACGGGCTCGGCGTGGTCCGGATCGACCTGGGCCCGGGCTGCGAGCCCGCCTGGGGCCACGACGGCGGCCTGCCCGGCTGGACCACCCTGCTGCTCGGCAGCCTGGACGGGCGGCGGCAGTTCGCGCTGTCGTACAACCCGTTCGTGGGCCGGGACGACTCGGCGAGCGGGGCGGCGATCGGCTCCCTCGTGGCCAAGACGCTGTGCGAGCCGGGGACCCTCCCGGGTGCCGCCCCCACGGCGTCCCCGCTCCCGGGCACGCTCCCCCGCACCGGCCCGGACCTCCGGATCGAGGCCGGCCCGGCCACCCGCTGAACCCCGCGGCGGCGCCCCCACCCTCACCGGGGGCCGCCGCCGCGGCCTCCGGCCGACCCGGCCGACCGGGCCGACCCGGCCGACCGGGCCGAAAGGCCGGCGCCCGCCGGGTGCCACGGAATCCGTCCGTGGCACCCGGCGGGCGCTCGTCGTGCCGCCGCTAGCGGGACATCAACGGCCCTGGAGGGCCTTGACGTTGTCGCCGAAGGACCAGCCCTTCGAGCCGTCCCAGTTGATCGACCAGGTCATGAGCCCCTTCAGCTGGCCGTTGAAGGCGTTCCAGGCCTGGCTGACCAGGCTCGGCGCCATGTGGCCGCCGCCCGCGCCGGGCTGGGCCGGCAGGCCGGGGACCTGCTTGTCGTAGGGCACCTTGATGGTGGTGCCCTGGATGGTGAGGCCGTTGTTCAGGCAGGTGGTCTGCGCGGTGAAGCCCTGGACGGTACCGGCCTGGTAGGAGTCACCGGAGCAGCCGTACATGCTGCCGTTGTAGTACTGCATGTTGAGCCACCACAGGCGCCCGTTGTCGACGTACTTCTTGATGATCGGCAGGTAGGAGCCCCAGATGGAGCCGTAGGTGACGCTGCCGCCGGTGACGTACGCGGTCTCGGGGGCCATCGTCAGGCCGAATCCGGCCGGCATCTGGGCGAGCACGCCGTCGATGATGCGGATCAGGTTGGACTGGGACGCGGACAGCGTGTTGATGTTGCCGCTGCCGGACAGGCCGGTCTCGATGTCGATGTCGATGCCGTCGAAGTTGTACTTCTTCAGGATCGGGACGACGGTGGCCACGAACTTGTCCGCGACGGCGCTGGAGCTGAGGTCGATGCCGGCGGCGGCGCCGCCGATCGACATCAGGATGGTCGCGCCGGCCGCCTTGGCCTGGCACATCTCGGCCGGGGTCGACACCTTGACGGTGGCGTCCATGCCGTCCTCCCAGAGGACGGTGCCGTCCGAGAGGATCACCGGGAAGGCGGCGTTGATGACGTTGTAGCCGTGCGCGGCGAGCCGGCTGTCGTTGATGGGGGTCCAGCCCATGCCCGGGTGGACGCCGTTGGAGGCGCCGTCCCAGTTCTCCCAGTAGCCCTGCACGACCTTGCCCGCGGGCTTGGGCTTCGTCGCGCAGGTGGAGCCCGGCGGGGTGGTGGGAGGCGTGGTCGGCGGGGTGGTCGGCGGCGTCGTGGGAGGCGTCGTCGGCGGGGTGGTCGGCGGGGTGGTCGGCGGCGTCGTGGGAGGCGTCGTCGGCGGCGTGGTGGTGCCGCCGGGGCCGGCGAGCTCCACGTCGTCCGCGTAGAACGCGGACTGCCCGTACCAGCCGTGCAGGAAGACGGTCACCGACGTGGTGTTCGCCCCGGTGGAGAAGGTGGTGCTGAGCTTGCCGTACGAGGCGCTGCTCGCCGTCCAGGTGGACGTCGTACCGGTGAGGCCGGTGCCGGTGGCGCCCAGGTAGATGTAGCTGCCCTGGACGTAGGCGCTCAGCGTGTACTGGGAGTTGGGCTGCACGCTGACGGTCTGGCTGCACTGGGCGTTGTCCAGGCCGGTCGGCGTGGCCTTGAGCGCCGAGGTGCCACCGTGCACCGGGCTGCTGACCGCCGTGCCGGCGCCGCCGGAACAGGTCCAGTCGGAGAGTCCGTTCTCGAAACCGGCGTTGGACACCAGGTTGGGGGTGGCGGCCCCGGCGGTGACGGTGCCCGCCACGGCGAGACCGGCACCGATGACGGCGGCGGCGCTCACCCCGGCGAGGGAGCGCCTCAGGACGGACGATCCGGGCACGGCGGTGCCGGTGCGGTGCACCCGCGCCGCGCGTTCCACGCCCGCCTGCTGCGTGCGGACGGGATCCGGACCGGGGCGGACCGCGCCCGGCAGACGGGGGGTGCGCGACGACCTCCGACGGAACATGCTGTGCTCGCTTCCCGCCGGGCGCCGTGGACAGACCGGCGCGTGGGGGCGTGACGCCCGGCTCTGGGTGAGGTGGGGACATGTGGGGATGTGCCGGTCCGGATCGTAGGAGGCACGGCAAGGCGCGTCAATAGGTCTGGACCATTACCCACCCATGGCCGGGCGGCAAACCCCCTGTCGACAACCCCGGCGACACGCCACCGACCGTCCGGGAACAGCTATCTGACGTTACGTCAGCCCAGTCCCAGGGGCGGGTGGAAGCGGCGGGGCGCGGAGCCGTCGGTGGTGGCCAGGGTCATGAAGCGGGCGCGGGAGAGCGGGTGGCGGCTGCGGCGCACGAGGCCGTCGAGGGCGGTCATGACGGGCCTCCCGGCGGAAGGGAGCCGCGGTCGAATCCGAGCGGGACCGGCGGGTCGCTGAGCAGGGTGGCCTCCAGCAGGGTCCACCAGTGGGCCTGCTCGGTGCGGCGGCGTTCCCAGACGGGGTCCCGGCCGCGTTCGGCGACCTGGCGCCGGTAGCGGCCCCAGCCGGCCTCGTCGGCGAAGCTGACGGTGTGTTCGATGGTGTGCACGGGGCTTCCGACGGTGCGCACCGCCCACCGGGTGCGCAGCACGGTGTCGAGGCCGTCGTAGAACCAGGCCTCGCGGGCGCGGACCCACTCCCAGAAGGCGGCCTGGTCCGCTTCGGCGGCCGCGGTGGGCTGGATCAGGTAGACCAGGTGCAGCACGGCGGGGCTCCTTCCGCGGTGGGGTCGTGGTCAGCCGGCCGGCGGCGGGCCGGGGCTTCCGGCGCCCAGGCGCGCCACCCGGGGTCCAGGGCCCAGGGGCGGGCGGCGCAGCGGGCCGTCCAGAGCCGGGCGGTCCGGGCGTTGTGGCGCCGCTCCGTCCGCGGGTCGCAGAGCCGCCCGCGCAGGGGCAGCACGGCGACCGCGAGCGGGGAGAGCACGGCGCCCTGCCGGATCTTGATCTGCCAGGCGGAGATCGCCAGGCGGTAGCGGCGGAAGCCGCAGGCGGCGGCGTAGTCGACGGGGGCCTGGTAGCAGAGCACGAAGTACTCGCCGTGCGGTTCGGCGGCCCGGTAGTCGAACCCGAAGTAGCGGGCGTAGAGGCGGTCACCGTGGGCGTAGCAGACGTTCACGGCGACGGGCCGTCCCTCGCGGACGGCGAAGCAGCCGACGGCCCGGTCCAGGACTCCGGTCGCGGCCTGGGCCTCGAAGGCGCGGAGCATCCAGGCGGGGTCGGCGGTGCCGCCGTGGCGGGCGCGGGTCTGTGTCACCAGGGCGGCGGTCTGCCGCACCACCTCGCGCCGGTCCAGGGGCCGCCACAGCACGGTGGTGCCGCCGCGCTCGCAGGCGCGCCGCTCGGCCCGGCGGCGGGTGCGGTCGGGCTGGCTCATCCGCGCCAACTGCTCGGCGTAGCCGCCGATCGCGACGGCGAGGTTGGCGTCCGCGTCGTGCAGCAGCACGCTCGCGCGCGGCTGCCGCCGGGCGAGCTCCCGGGCGTCGTCCGCCGCCAGGTAGGGCATGACGACGCCGTCGAGGCCGCGCTCGCGGGCCAGCCGCAGCGCCGTCCCGAACAGGGCGTCCAGGGTGCGGGCGCGGGCCTCGCCGCGGGTGCAGACCAGTTCGTTGTAGGTGGAGCGCCGGGCTCCCAGCCACAGGTAGGCCGACGAGCGCGCCTGCGTCACGTCGGGTAACAGCGTGGGCAGGTGGAACAGTCCGGGTTCGTCGTTCTCTCCGGGCCAGACGGGCAGGGCGCCCAGCAGCCTGCCGCCGGAGGCGGCGGTGACCAGCGCCGTGTCGCCGTGGGCCAGTTCGAGCGCGTGCGCCCAGGCGCTGCTGTTGTAGAAGTTGTCGGGGCCGGCCAGCCGGTCCCACCCGGCGTGGTCGACGTCGGCGAGCGACGGCAGGATGCCCTCCTCGATCGGCCCGGGGCTCCGGTGGTCCTGCTGCGTGGTCGTCATGATCGTGCCTCGGGGTCATTCGGCTCTGGTGCAGGTGATGAGCGCCGCGTGGGGGCGGGTGAGGTAGGGCCGCCAGAAGTCCTTTCCGTGGCGGGCCAGTCCCTCCCCGGAGACCCGGAATCCGGGCCAGCGGACCGTGCCGAACCCGGCCTCGTGCAGGGCCCGTTCCAGGGTGGCACGGCTCCAGTAGCGGGCGGTGATCCGTTCGTCGTAGCGGCCGAAGCACAACTCCAGCGTCACCCGCGAGGCATCGCGGCGCGGCTCGGCCTCGACCAGGCGCAGGCCGTAGCGTTCGTAGTACTCGCGTTCCCCGTCGAAGTCCGGGTTCACCGGGAGGGTGACGAACCGGCCTCCCGGGCGAAGGGCCCGCGCGGCCAGCGCACAGAGCGTGACCAGTTCCGCGTACTCCTCGGCGTACGGCATGACGTACACGGCCACGGCGGCGTCGAAGGCACCCTCGTCGATGCCGCCGGCCCGCTCGGTGTACTCGACGCCGAGCGGCTCGGCGCGCTCGGCCCGCCGGGCGACGTCGAGCATGCCCTCGGAGATGTCGTGCCCGACCACCCGCGCCGCCCCGCGGCGCTTGAGTTCCCGGCTGTAGAGCCCCGTCCCGCACCCGATGTCCAGGAGGCTCCTGCCGGTGACCGTTCCCAGCTCGGCGAACACGCTGAACGACTCCAGATGCCTTCGCCACGGCAGGAGGGACATCTCCTCGTACATCACCCCAAGACGGTCGAACTGGTCTATTTCGCCCATGTCTGTCATTCTGCGACGCTTCCCGCGTTTCGCACAGCCCCCTGTACGCAGCGTTGCCGGAGGCGGTCCGGTTCTCCCCCGCATTCCCGGGAATCCCCCGGCGCCCCGGGAATCACCTCAGTTCCCACCACTCCCGCGGTGGGGGGAGGTGATCGGGATTTTTGACATTCCGCTTACGGTCCTCCATTCTTCTCGGCATGTCCGACCGTCACCCGATCGAGTACGCCGCCATCGAGCTGGCGCTGATCGGCGTGGCCGCGCACTGCGTTTCCGACAATCTCTGTCGCTGAATCCGCCTGTCCCGACGCGTTGCGGTGATCGCCGCTTCGGGGCGTCGCCCCTTTTTCCGCGGGCGCGGTGCTGCTCACCCTCCTCTCACGGCCTCACTGTCGCCCGCCTTTCTCCGTGCACCATCGGTAGCGAAAGGCCCCCTTTCCGATGTCTCGAACCACCTTCACCCCCCGCCGCCTCGCCGCGGCGACCGTCACCGTCGCGCTGGCCGTCGGTGCGGTGGCGTGCGGACCGAAGGCCGACGGCGGTGGAAGCGCCGACCAGGGCGCCGCGCCGCAGCAGGGCGGCACGCTCACCGTGCTCAACCAGAACCCTCAGGAGCAGTTCGACCCCGCGCGGCTCTACACCTCCGGCGGCGGAAACGTTCCCTCGCTGGTCTTCCGCACCCTCACCACCCGCAACCGGGCCGACGGCGCGGCCGGCACCAAGGTCGTCCCGGACCTCGCCACCGACACCGGCACCCCCTCGGAGGGCGCGACGGTGTGGACGTACCGGCTCAAGGACGGCCTCGCCTTCGAGGACGGTTCGCCGATCACCACCGCCGACATCAAGTACGGCATCGAAAGGTCATTCGCCCCCGAACTCTCCGGTGGCGCACCGTTCCTGAGGGACTGGCTGGTCGGCGCCGCCGACTACCAGGGTCCGTACAAGGACGGCAGCGGGCTGGCCGCCATCGAGACGCCGGACGAGAAGACCATCGTCTTCCGCCTCAACAAGCCCGAGGGCGACTTCCCCTACCTGGCCACCCAGACGCAGTTCGCACCCGTCCCGAAGGCCAAGGACACCGGGACCAAGTACCAGGAGCACCCGGTCTCCTCCGGCCCGTACCGGGTCGTCAAGAACGAGAACGACGGCGCGCACCTCGTCCTGGAGCGCAACCCGCACTGGTCCGCCGCGACGGACGACCAGCGCAAGGCGTACCCGGACACCGTCGACGTGCAGTCCGGGCTCGACCCGGCGGTGATCAACCAGCGGCTCTCGGCCGGCACCGGCGCCGACGCGGCCGCCGTCACCACCGACACCAACCTCGGTCCCTCCGAACTCGCCCAGGTGAAGGACGACAAGGCGCTCGCCGCCCGGGTCGGCACCGGCCACTTCGGCTTCGTCAACTACCTGGCGTTCAACCCCAAGGTCAAGCCGTTCGACAACCCCAAGGTCCGGCAGGCGATCGCCTACGCGGTCAACCGCACCTCGGTCGTCAACGCGGCCGGCGGCTCCTCGCTCGCCGAGGCCGCCACCACCTACCTGCCCGCCCAGGAGACCTTCGGGCACACGCCCTACGACCCGTTCCCGGCGGGTGCCACCGGCAACCCGGAGAAGGCCAGGGAGCTGCTGAAGGAGGCGGGTTACCCGGACGGCCTGACCATCCCGCTCACCCACTCCAGCGCCGTCGGCAAGGGCTACGGCCCGGACCTGGCCACCGCCGTCCAGGACGGCCTGAAGGCGGCCGGGATCACCGTCCAGCTGGAGGCCCTGGACTCCACCCGGTACTCCAAGACCATCCACACCGTCAGCACCGAGCCCGGCTTCTTCCTCAGCGGCTGGGGCGCCGACTGGCCGTCCGGCGGCCCGTTCCTCGCGCCGATCTTCGACGGCCGGCAGATCGTCACCGACGGATACAACTTCAACTCCGCGCAGCTGGACGACCCGTCGGTGAACGACGAGATCGACCAGATCAACAAGATCACCGACCACGCCGAGGCCGCCAAGCGCTGGGGCGCCCTGGACAAGCGGATCGGCGAGCAGGCCCTCACCGTCCCGCTGTTCCACCCGGTCTACAAGCGGCTGTCCGGCAAGGACGTCCGCAACATCGTCATCAGCGACTGGACCGGCGTGCTGGACATCTCCCAGGTCGCGGTCAAGTAGCGGAGCGGACCGGACGGATCGATCGGACAACCATGGCTCCACAGGAACCCCGTGCCGGGGAGGCCCTCGCGGCCTCCCCGGCCGCCGGGGGCCGGCAGGTGTGGCGGCGGCTGCTCGCGCGGCGCGCCGCCCTCGCCGCCGGCCTCGTCATCGTCCTGCTCGCGCTGATCGCGGCGGCGGCCCCGCTGCTCACCGCGCTCGAAGGCCAGGACCCCACCAGCTACCACAACGACCTGCTCGACTCGGCGGCCGGCGGCGTGCCCACCGGCTCGTTCGGCGGCGTCAGCGCCGAGCACTGGCTGGGCGTCGAACCGGGCACCGGGCGCGACGTGTTCGCCCGGCTGGTCCACGGCGCCCGGATCTCGCTGCTCGTCGCCGTCGGCGCCACCCTGGTCCAGGTCACCATCGGCGTGCTGCTCGGCCTCCTCGCGGGCCTCGGCAGCCGCCTGCTCGACCAGCTGATCGGCAACACCACCGAGGTGATGCTCGCGCTGCCCTCGCTGGTCTTCGCCATCTCGCTGATGGCGGTCGTGCCCTCCGGCTTCCCCCGCCCGCTGCTGCTGACCCTGGTCATCGGACTGCTGGGCTGGGCCGGCACCGCACGCATCGTCCGGGCCCAGACGCTCGGCCTCAAGCAGCTGGACTACGTGGCCGCGGCCCGGCTCGCCGGCGCCACCCGGTGGCGGATCGCCCGCCGGGAGCTGCTGCCGTCGCTGGCCGCGCCGGTCATCACCTACGCGGCGGTGCTGCTGCCGTCCAACGTGATCGCCGAGGCCGGGCTCTCCTTCCTCGGCGTGGGCGTCAAGCCGCCCACCGCGTCCTGGGGCCAGATGCTCTCCGGCGCGACCACCTGGTTCCGCGCGGACCCGATGTACGTGCTGCTCCCGTCCGCGCTGCTGTTCGTCACCGTGCTCGCCTTCACCGTGTTCGGCGACGCCGTCCGCACCGAGCTCGACCCCCGCGCGGCCTCCCGGCTGCGGGTCGGCACGGCCCGCGGCGCCGCCGGTCCGACGGCGGACGGCCCCGCCCCGGACACCGGCGCGAAGGGCACCGACGCGGCCGGCGCCGCCCGCCCCGGCCCGTCGGGCACCACCGAGGAGGCCCCCGCATGACCCGCTTCCTGCTCCGCAAGGCCGTCGGCATGGTCGGTGTCCTGTTCGCCCTCTCCCTGATCGTCTACGCGGTGTTCTACATCGCCCCCGGCGACCCCGCCCAGCTGGCCTGCGGCGAGAAGTGCAGCCCCGCCCAGGTGCTCCAGGTGCGCGAACGGCTGGGCCTCGACGCTCCGGTGCACCTGCAGTACGCCCACTTCCTGCAGGGCGTCGTCGCCGGCCGCGACTTCAGCGCCGGAACCGGCCTGCTGCACTGCCCGGCGCCCTGCCTGGGCGTCTCCTACCGCAGCGGCGAGCAGGTCACCGACATGATCGCCGCCCGGCTCCCGGTGACCGCCTCGCTGGCGCTCGGCGCCATGGTGATCTGGCTGGCCCTCGGGGTCGGCACCGGGCTGCTCTCGGCGCTGCGCCGGGGCCGGCTCGCCGAGCGCCTGCTGACCGCGCTGACACTGGCCGGCAGCTCGATCCCGGTGTTCGTCATCGGCCTGGTGCTGCTGATCGTGCTGTGCGCCCAGCTCCAGTGGCTGCCCTTCCCGAGCTACGTGCCGCTCACCGAGGACCCGCAGCAGTGGTTCTGGGGCCTGCTGCTGCCCTGGGTCTCGCTGGCGCTCATCGAGTGCGCCAAGTACGCCCGGCTGACCCGCTCCTCCATGCTGGAGACCCTCGCCGACGACCACATCCGGACCTTCCGGGCGTTCGGCGTCAGCGAGCGGCACCTGGTGACCCGGCACGCGCTGCGCGGCGCGCTCACCCCGGTGATCGCCCTGACCGCCATCGACCTGGGGACGATGTTCGGCTCGGCGGTGCTGACCGAGTCGCTGTTCGGCCTCCCGGGGCTCGGCAAGCTGCTGGTCACCTCGGTCGGCCTGATCGACCTGCCCACCGTCGTCGGGCTCACCCTGGTCACCGGGTTCGCCGTCGTCCTCGCCAACGTCATCGCGGACGTGCTCTACGCGGTGGCCGACCGAAGGGTGGTCCTGACATGAGCGCCACGCCCCTGGAGAAGGCCGCGGGCCCGGTCGGCGCCGGACCCCTGGTCGACGTCCGGGACCTGGTCGTCGACTTCCCCGTCGGCGACGGCCACCTCCGCGCCGTCGACGGCGTCGGCTTCACCCTGGAGGCCGGGCAGGCGCTCGGCATCGTCGGCGAGTCCGGCTCCGGCAAGAGCACCGTCGCCTACGGGCTGCTCGGCCTGCACCGCGGCACCGGCGCCCGGATCGGCGGCTCGGTACGGGTCGCCGGCGTGGACGCCGTCACCGCCGAGGGCGAGGACCTGCGGCGCCTGCGCGGCGGGTTGGCCGCCATGGTGTTCCAGGACCCGCTCTCCGCGCTGGACCCCTACTACGCGGTGGGGGACCAGATCGCCGAGGTGGTGCGGGTGCACCGGCCGGTCTCCCGCCGGGCCGCCCGGGCCCGGGCCGTCGAGGTGCTCGACCGGGTCGGCATCGCCGACGCGGCGCGCCGCGCGCGGTCGCGTCCGCACGAGTTCAGCGGCGGCATGCGCCAGCGGGTGCTGATCGCGATGGCGCTGGCCTGCGAGCCGCGGCTGCTGGTCGCCGACGAGCCGACGACCGCGCTGGACGTCACCGTCCAGGCCCAGATCCTCGACCTGCTGCACGAGCTGCGCGCCGAGACCGGGGCCGGGCTGGTCCTGGTCACCCACGACCTGGGCGTGGTCGCCGGGAGCGTCGACCGGGTGCTGGTGATGAAGGACGGCCGGGCGGTGGAGCACGGCCCGGTGACCGAGGTGCTCGGCACACCGCGCCAGCCGTACACCCGCGCACTGCTGTCGGCGGTGCCCCGGCTGGACGCTCCGCGGGACCCGCGCGTGCGCGCGCCCGGCGAGCCGGCCGGGCCGGCCGGGGGCGAGGTCCTGCTGGAGGCCGTCGACCTGCGCCGCGAGTTCGCCACCCGCGGCCTCGCCCGGCGCACCGCCGCCGTGACCGCCGTGGACGGCGTCTCGCTCACCGTGCGGGCCGGCGAGACGCTGGGCGTCGTCGGCGAGTCCGGCTCCGGGAAGACCACCCTCGGACGGATGCTCGTCCGGCTGCTGGAGCCGACCGGCGGCCGGCTGCACTACCGCGGCCGGGACATCGGGGCCCTCGGGGAGAAGGAGCTGCGCCCGCTGCGCCGGGAGCTGCAGATGGTCTTCCAGGACCCGGTCTCCTCGCTCAACCCGCGCCGCACCATCGGGGAGTCCGTCGCCGACCCGCTGCGGATCGCCGGCGAGGGCGACGAGCGCCGCATCCGCGCCCGGGTCGGCGAGCTGCTGGAACGCGTCGGGCTCGACCCCGACTGGTACCACCGCTATCCGCACGAGTTCTCCGGCGGGCAGCGGCAGCGGGTCGGCATCGCCCGGGCGCTCGCGCCCGAGCCGCGGCTGATCGTCTGCGACGAGCCGGTCTCCGCGCTGGACGTCACCACGCAGGCCCAGGTGGTCGAGCTGCTGGGCGAGCTGCAGCGTGATCTCGGTCTCGCACTGGTCTTCATCGCCCACGACCTCGCCGTGGTCCGGCAGGTCAGCGACCGGGTCGCGGTGATGCGGGCCGGGCGGATCGTGGAACAGGGCGACGCCGACACGGTGTACGACTCCCCGCGGCACGCCTACACCAAGGGCCTGCTGGCCGCCGTGCCGGTGCCGGACCCGGCCGAGGCGAGCGCCCGGCGCCACGCCCGGCTGGCCTCCACCGGAGCCTGAGCCCCGTCCGGCCCGGCCGCGCCCCGAGGGGTGCGGCCGGGCCGCGGGCGCGTCAAGGAGTCGCGAGGGGCACGTCAAGGTCGTGGGCAGGAGCCCCCGGCGCGGCGTGTCGTGCGCGCCGACCGACTAGCCTGGGCGGCTTCCCGTCCGAGCACCACCCGAGGAGCCCAGCGCCGTGTCCGACAGCTTCGCGCACCTGCACGTCCACACCGAGTACTCGATGCTGGACGGGGCCGCGAAGAACGGCAAGCTCTTCGCGGAGGCGGAGAGACAGGGCATGCCCGCCATCGCGATGAGCGACCACGGCAACATGTTCGGCGCCTACGAGTTCTTCCACGCCGCCGCCAAGACCGGTGTCAAGCCGATCATCGGCATCGAGGCCTACGTCGCCCCGGCCTCGCGCTTCCTGAAGAAGCAGGTGTTCTGGTCCCCCGGCGGCCAGCGCCCGAGCGGCGCCGACGGCGAGGGCGGCAAGGACGTCTCCGGCGGCGGCCGCTACACCCACATGACCATGTGGGCGCAGAACGCCACCGGTCTGCGCAACCTCTTCAAGCTCTCCTCGCTCGCGTCGATGGAGGGCTACTACATGAAGCCCCGGATGGACCGCGAGCTGATCGCCGCCAACGCGACCGGCATCATCGCGACCACCGGCTGCCCCTCCGGCGAGGTGCAGACCCGGCTGCGGCTCGGCCAGTACGACGAGGCGGTCAAGGCGGCCGCCGCCTACCAGGACATCTTCGGCAAGGAGAACTACTTCCTGGAGCTGATGGACCACGGCCTGTCCATCGAGCAGGACGTCCGCGCGGACCTGCTGCGCCTGGCCAAGCAGCTGGACATCCCGCTGCTCGCCACCAACGACTCGCACTACGTCACCGCCGACCAGGCGGACGCCCACGACAGCCTGCTCTGCGTCGGCGTGGGCAAGAACAAGGACGACCCGAACCGCTTCAAGTTCAACGGCTCCGGCTACTACGTCAAGACCGCCGAGGAGATGCGCGAGCTCTTCCGCGAGCTGCCGGAGGCCTGCGACAACACGCTGGCGATCGCCGAGCGGGTCGAGTCGTACGAGGAGGTCTTCACCTACGTCGACCGGATGCCGCAGTTCGACGTGCCCGAGGGCGAGACCCAGGCCTCCTACCTGCGCCAGAAGATCGCCGCCGGCCTCCAGCACCGCTACGGCGACAACCCGAGCCAGGAGGTCCTGGACCGGGTCGAGCTGGAGATGGGCGTGATCACCCCGATGGGGTTCGACGCCTACTTCCTCGTGGTCGCCGACATCTGCCAGTACGGGCGGGACAACGGCATCCCGGTCGGCCCCGGCCGTGGCTCGGCGGCCGGCTCGATGGTCGCCTACCTGACCGGCATCACCCAGCTCGACCCGCTGGAGCACGACCTGCTGTTCGAGCGGTTCCTCAACCCCGAGCGCATCAACCCCCCGGACGTCGACATCGACTTCGACGACCGCCAGCGCGACCAGATGGTGCGCTACGTCACCGAGAAGTACGGCTCCGCCTACACCGCCCAGGTCAACACCTTCGGCACCATCAAGGCCAAGGCCGCCGTCAAGGACGCCAACCGCATCCTCGGCTACCCCTTCGCGATGGGCGACCGGATCACCAAGGCCATGCCGCCGGACGTGATGGGCAAGGGCGTCCCGCTCGCCGACCTCTTCAACGACAAGCACCCCCGGTACAACGAGGGCACCGAGATCCGGGCGCTGTACGACAACGAGCCCGACGTCAAGAAGATCATCGACACCGGCCGGGGCATCGAGGGCCTGATCCGCGGCACCGGTGTGCACGCCGCCGCCGTCATCCTCTCCTCCACCCCGCTGCTGGAGCTGATCCCGCTGCACATGCGGGACAAGGACGGCACCATCATCACCGGCTTCGACTACCCGTCGTGCGAAGCCATGGGCCTGATCAAGATGGACTTCCTGGGTCTGCGGAACCTGGGCATCATCGACCACTGCATCAAGATCGTGAAGGCCAACCGGGGCGTCGACGTCGACATCGAGAAGATCCCGATCGACGACCCCACCACCTACCAGTTGCTCGCCCGCGGCGACACCCTGGGCGTCTTCCAGCTCGACGGCGGGCCCATGCGCGCCCTGCTCAAGCTGATGAAGCCGACCGAGTTCGCCGACATCTCCGCCGTCTCCGCGCTGTACCGGCCCGGCCCGATGGGCATGAACTCGCACACCAACTACGCGCTGCGCAAGAACGCCCAGCAGGAGATCGTCCCGATCCACCCCGAGCTGGAGGAACCGCTCAAGGACGTCCTCGGCCCCACCTACGGCCTGATCGTCTACCAGGAGCAGGTCCAGCGTGCCGCCCAGGTGCTGGCCGGCTACTCGCTCGGCCAGGCCGACCTGCTGCGCCGGGCGATGGGCAAGAAGAAGAAGGAGGTCCTGGAGAAGGAGTTCGTCCCCTTCCACGCCGGCTGCAAGGAGCGCGGCTACTCCGACGAGGCCATCCAGGCGGTGTGGGACGTCCTGGTCCCGTTCGCCGGCTACGCGTTCAACAAATCGCACTCCGCCGCCTACGGCCTGGTCTCGTACCAGACCGCCTACCTCAAGGCCAACTACCCCGCCGAGTACATGGCCGCCCTGCTCACCTCGGTCGCGGACGACAAGGACAAGATGGCGGTCTACCTGGCGGAGTGCCGGCAGATGGGCATCCGGATCCTCTCCCCCGACGTCAACGAGTCGGTGGTCGACTTCACCGCCGTCGGCAGCGACGTCCGCTTCGGCCTCAAGGCCGTGCGCAACGTCGGCGTCCCGGTCATCGAGTCGCTGGTGCGCACCCGGGAGGAGAAGGGCAAGTACACCTCCTTCCCCGACTTCCTGGACAAGGTGGAGCTGGTGGTGTGCAACAAGCGCACCGTCGACTCCCTGGTCAAGGCCGGCGCCTTCGACTCGCTCGGGCACAGCCGGCTCTCGCTCAGCACCGTGCACGAGAGCGCGATCGACGCCGTCACCGGGCTGAAGAAGCAGCAGGCGATCGGCCAGGACGACCTCTTCGGCGCCCTGGAGACCGGGGACGGCGGCCCCGCCATCGGCCTGGACTTCGAGCTCACCGACCGCGAGTGGCCGCGCCGCCAGTTGCTCTCCCTGGAGCGGGAGATGCTCGGCCTGTACGTCTCCAGCCACCCGCTCGACGGCGCCGAGCACATCCTCTCCCAGAACCGGGACACCTCGATCGCCGACCTCCTCGGCTCCGGCCGGACCGAGGGCGAGGTCCGCCTCTCCGGCCTGATCACCGCCGTGGACCGCCGGATCAACAAGGCCGGCAACGCCTGGGCGATCATCACCCTCGCCGACCGCGACGGCTCGGTCGAGGTGCTGTTCTTCCCGGCCACCTACAACCTGATGGCCGAGCAGATGGTGGAGGACAACGTCATCTCGGTCCGCGGCCGGCTCAACGAGCGCGACGGGTCGCTGAGCATCTTCGGCCAGGAGATCACCACGCTCGACGTCTCCTCCGCCGAGCTGGGCACCAAGCCCCCGGTCCAGATCACCGTGCCGACCGCCCGGATCACCCCCGAGGTGGTGGCCGAGCTCAGGCAGGCCCTCCAGGCCCACCCGGGCGACGTCCCGGTCCGTCTGCTGACCACCGGCTGGGACAAGGACACCCTGTACGAGCTCGGCTTCCTGGTGAACCCCGACAACGGGCTCGCCTCGGACGTGAAGACCCTGCTCGGCAACCGCTCCTGGGCGGGCACCGTCGTCCGTTCCTGAGCCGCTCCCGGCCCGGTCTGCCGGGCGGGATCGACAACGGGGAGCGCGCTGAAATCCCCGTCCAGCACTTGCTCGGGAGCATCTATCAGTGGATCGGGGGTGT
>NZ_JBEOWI010000019.1:0-133067 GCF_040296005.1 Kitasatospora sp. NPDC002551
CCAGGGCCACCGCCCACACGGTCTCCAGGACACCGGAAACGATCAGAACGAGCCAGGCCATGACGGTCGTACCTCCGCAGTAGGCAGCGGCCGGGACGAGCACGATCTTCCCGGTGACCGCCGCGCTCTCCATCGCGCGGTGCGCGTCCGCCGCCTCGTCCAGCGGCATGGTCCGGCCCACCAGCGGCTTGACCTGCCCCTTCTGCAGCAGCTCCAGCACGGTCGCGAGGTCCTGCTGGTACGCGGCCGGGTGGGACTTCTCCAGGCTCCAGGCGTTGTAGAACAGGGTCCGCTTCCCGTCCGGGACCAGCTTGGGCAGCACGATGCCGCCGAGGAACCCCTGGGCGCCGGTCAGCAGGTCCCGCTGGTTGCCGCGCAGGGCGGCGTTCTGGCCGAAGCCGACCATCACGCCGCCGCGCCGCACCGCCTGGTACGAGCGCAGGAAGTGCGGGCCGCCGATCGGGTCGAAGACCGCGTCCACCGCGCCGCCCGGCAGGGCGCGCACCACCCGCCGGAAGTCCTCGGCGTCCCGGTCGATCGGGTGCCCGCCGAGTGCCCGCACCTGCTCGGCCCGGGCGGCGGAGCAGGTGCCGTAGACGGTGACCCCGGCGAGCGCGGCCAGCTCCAGGAAGGCGGTGCCGACGCCGCCCGAGGCCCCGTGCACCAGCACCGTGCCGCCGCGCCGCACCTCGGCCACCCGGTGCAGCATCTGCTGGGCGATGAAGTAGTTGAGGGCGAGCGCCGAGGCCTCCACGGGATCGACCCCGTCGGGCAGCGGGACCAGCCGGTTGGCGGCGACGAGCGCGTACTCCGCGTAACCGCCGCTGCGCACCAGCGCGACCACCCGCTGCCCCGGTTCGAGGGCCCGGGTGCCCGGTCCGACCTGGTCGACCACCCCCACCAGGTCGTATCCCGGCGTGAAGGGACGCTTGGGCCCGCCGGGGATGACGCCGGCACGGAGCAGAATGTCACCGTAGGAGACTCCGGCGGCGAGCACCCGGACCCGGACCTGACCGACGGTCGGGGCCGGAAGCTCGTCGCTGGCCAGCCGCAGGACCTCGGCCCCGCCGAGCCTCGGCACACTCACATGGCGATACCTCATCGTTGCCTCCGCAGTGGAGAGATGTCGTGGTGGGAGTGGCGCCGGTCCTCCACGGGGGCGGGCGCGGGAGACGGTCCGCACCGGACCCGTTCCCTGCCCCCGAATTTTTATATAGACTGAGTGTACAATGAATGTCATAGCACCCGCCTCAGGAGACGTCAACAGCCCATGAGCCCACGCCAGTACCGAGCCGGCCAACGCCAGGTAGCCGCCGAACAGACCCGCACCCGCATTCTGGAGGCGGCCTGCGAGCTGCTGACCGGGGAGAAGGGCCCGGCCTCGTTCAGCATGGACGCCGTCGCCAAGACCGCCGGAGTGGCGCGGATGACCGTCTACTACCAGTTCGACTCGAAGACCGGCCTGCTGGAGGCGCTCTTCGACGACCTGGCCCAGCGCGGCGGAATGGCCAGGATGCCCGCGGCCTTCATGGCGCCCAGCGGACGGGAGGCGCTCACCGCCATCCTGGAGGTGCTCACCGGCTTCTACGCCTCCGGCCGGATCGCCCTGCGGCGGCTGCGCGGCCTCGGCATCCTCGACCCGGAGCTCGACACCGCGCTGCAGAGCCGGGGCGACCGGCGGCGCGGCGGCCTCCAGGTGGTGCTCGGCCGGCTGCTCGCCGACCGCGACGCCGAGGTCGGCGAGGCCGAGCTCGACGAGCTGCTGGACCTGCTCTTCATGCTGACCAGCTTCGAGACCTTCGATCTGCTGGCCGGCGCCGACGACGACAGCGGGGCGGTGGCCAGCCGGATCGAGGAGCTGATTCTCGCCGTTCTGGACCGCCGGCTCCCGGCCGCCTGACGGCCGCCCGCCCCTCGCGCTCCGGGTCCCGTCACCCGTCCCGCACACCCGCGTCCCGACGCACGAGCCGTCGTCCGGCGACCCCCCTCCGGTCGCCGCACGACGGCCGGCGGCGCGGCGGCCTTCCTCCCCAGGACACCGCCGCGCCGCCTTCCCTTTTCCTCACGAGCCCATCGGCCCGCTCGGTCGCGACCGGTCCGCCGCGCCTCCCGGCGCCGCGCCCCGTCGCCCTCCCCCGGCCGGGACGGCCTCACCCCGGAGCACCACCAACGGGGTCCCGGGCCGTCACCGCACCGGAGCAGTCACCACGGTCGGACTCAGGCCGCGTCCGCCTCCGTGTCGTAGGAGGAGGTGCGGCGCGGACGCTGCTTCGGCAGGATCACGCTGGCCGCGACCAGCCAGATCAGACCGCCGAAGCGGGCGATCGGCAGGAAGAACCCGAGGCTGGTGGAGAGCAGCGCCAGAGTGCCGAGCACACCGATCCCGGCGAGCACCAGACCGGCCCAGGCGAAGCCCTTGGGACCGAAGCCGAGCAGCAGCATCGGCACCGCCACACCGGCCAGCATCACCGCGAACGGGACGACGTGCCCGGGGCCGCCGGAGGCGAAGGTCAGGTCCGCCAGCGAACGGGCCAGCGGCGCGTCGCCGAGCTCCCCGGAGCGGGAGGCGGCCCAGACGGTGAGCCCGCACAGCGCCATCGCCGCGGAGGCGAGCACACCCGAGACCAGCGCGATGCCGGGGCCCGGGGCGACCACGCCGAGCCGGCGCAGCCGCTGGTAGACGATCGCGGCCCAGACCGCGAGCGGGAGCGAGGCGCCGAACTGCAGCGTCCCGGCGACCTTCGCGGCGGTCGCGTGGTCCTTGTAGTAGGCGAGCGTGTCGGCCGCCGAATCGGTGGGCAGGGGGGTCTGCCGGGCCAGCACGATGGACACCACCATCAGTGCCGCGAACGCCACGGCGGGCAGCAGCAAAGGAGGTCCTGACTGCTGACGCCGGGCGGAGGCGGCCGGCACCGCTGATGTCGTGGTCATGAGGGGCGCTCCAGTCGAGAACGGGTCGTTAGGGCCGGGGGGCAGGACGCCGGACGGCTCAACGGCACCGGCGCCGGTAGTTCCAGATCCAGAATAGTTCACCCGGGGACATCATTGTCCACTGGTATCGTGTTTCCCATGCCCGGAACTCCCGACCCCGCCCCGACCCCGCACACGGGCCCACTGGGATCCCAGGTCGCTTTCCTCCTCTCCCAGTTGGGCGAACACGCGACCCAGGCCTTCGCCCGGCGGGTCGCCGAGCTGGACCTCACCCCGGCCCAGGCCGGTCTGCTCAGGGCGGTCAGCCTGGCCCCCGGCCAGCACCAGCAGGAGCTCGCCCGCCGGCTGGGCATGTCCCCCAGCCGCTTCGTGGCCTTCGTCGACGCCATCGAGGCGCGCGGTCTGGTCGAGCGCCGGCGCAACCCCAAGGACCGCCGGTTCCAGGACCTCTACCTCGCGCCCAAGGGCGAGGAGGCGATGCGCGGGCTGGCCGAGGCGGCGCTCGCCCACGAGGACGCCATCTGCACGGGCCTGGACCCGCAGGAACGTATCGTCCTGGGCGAGCTGCTGCGCCGGGTCGCCGAGGCCCAGCAGCTCACCGCCGGGGTGCACCCCGGCTACCGGCGGCTCAACCCGAAGCGCGACGGGGCGTAGCGGCCGCGGGCACGCCGCACGCACGCCCGCGAAGACGCCGGCGGCCCGTTCCCGGGCACGCCGAAGCCCCCGGCCGGACGGCCGGGGGCTCGGCACGGGCGGCGGCGGTGCGGGCTCAGCCCTTGACGCAGACCACCTGCTTCAGGTGCGCCACGACCTCGACCAGGTCCCGCTGCTGCTCGATCACCTTCTCGATCGGCTTGTACGCGCCGGGGATCTCGTCCACCACGCCGGAGTCCTTGCGGCACTCCACGCCCTTGGTCTGCTCGACCAGGTCCTGCGTGGTGAACCGCTTCTTGGCGGCGTTGCGGCTCATCTTCCGGCCGGCGCCGTGCGAGGCCGAGTTGAACGACGCCTCGTTGCCCAGCCCGCGGACGATGTACGACCCGGTGCCCATCGACCCCGGGATGATCCCGTAGTCGCCGGCCCCGGCCCGGATCGCGCCCTTGCGGGTCACCAGCAGGTCGACGCCGTCGTAGCTCTCCTCCGACACGTAGTTGTGGTGGCAGCTGATCACCTCGTCGAAGGCGACCTTCGCCCGCGGGAACTCGCGCCGGACCACGTCCTGGAACAGCGCCATCATCAGCGCCCGGTTGCGCTTGGCGTACTCCTGCGCCCAGAAGAGGTCCTGCCGGTAGGCGGCCATCTGCGGGGTGTCCGCGACGAACACCGCGAGGTCACGGTCGATCAGCCCCTGGTTGTGCGGCAGCGACTGGGCCACGCCCATGTGGTGCTCCGCCAGCTCCTTGCCGATGTTGCGCGAGCCGGAGTGCAGCATCAGCCAGACCGCGCCGGTGTCGTCGACGCACACCTCGATGAAGTGGTTGCCGCCGCCGAGCGTCGCCATCTGCTGGGCCGCCCGCTCGCGGCGCCACTTCACCTCGGGCGCGACCGCGTCGAACCGCTGCCAGAAGTCGTCCCAGCCGCCGGTCGGGACGCCGTGCATCCGGCCCGGGTCGACCGGGTCGCTGTGCAGTCCGCGGCCGACCGGGATGGCCCGCTCGATCCGCGAGCGCAGCCGGGACAGGTCGTCCGGCAGGTCCTTCGCGGTGAGCGAGGTCCGCACCGCGCTCATCCCGCAGCCGATGTCCACGCCGACCGCCGCCGGGCAGACGGCGCCGCGCATGGCGATCACCGAACCCACCGTCGCGCCCTTGCCCAGGTGGACGTCGGGCATCACGGCGAGCCCGTGCAGCCAGGGCAGCGAGCTGATGTTGCGCAGCTGCTGCATCGCCTGGCCCTCGACGGTGGCCGGGTCGGTCCACATCCGGATCGGAACCCGGACGCCGGGTACCTCGGTGTACGACATGGTTCAACGACCTCCAAGGTCGGACGGTTTCAAGCCTAGGCGGGGAGCCGCCCCGGGGGATGCCGCGCGAAGGGACCCGGCGCGGTGCGGGGATGTCGGTGGTGCGGGAATGTCAGGGGTGGGCCGCGCTCAGGCGACCGAGGGGCATCGGGAGGACAGTCTCGGGGAGCGCCGCTGGCTGGGCTCGACCCGCATGGTGACCGCCTCCTCTCCGTGTGTGTGCACCGGTGCCGGGGGCTATCTACCCACGCGGCGCACCGGTGCCGCAAGGGGATTACCACCGCGACGCGAAGGGGCCCGGCGGGGCGTCGGAACGCTCCGCCGGGCCCCTTCGGGCGCCGGGACGGTCAGGCGCTGATCACGGTGACCTCACCGATGCCCAGCTCCCGCACCTGGTCCGCGAACGCCGAGGCGTCGCCGACCAGCACCGTGACCAGCCGGTCCGGCGGGAAGGCCTTCACCACGGCCTCGGTGGCGGCGGCGGTCGGCAGCTCGGCCAGCTGCCGGTAGACCTCGGCCTGGAAGTCGTCGGCCAGGTGCTGCTCGACCTGGTCGGCCAGGGTGCCGGCCACCGAACCCGCGGTCTCGTACTTCAGCGGCGCCACGCCGACCAGGAACTGCACCGCCTCGGCGCGCTCCGCGTCGGTGAGCCCCTCGGCGGCCAGCGTGCGCAGGATGGTCCAGGTGTCGGCCAGCGCCGGAGCGGTGGAGGCGGTGTCCACCGAGCCGCTGATCGCCAGCAGGGAGCGCCCGCTGCCGTCGGCGGCCGAGCGCAGCGGCTGGGCGAAGGCCCGCACGCCGTAGGTGTAGCCCTTCTCCTCGCGCAGCACCCGGTCCAGCCGGGAGGTGAGGGTGCCACCCAGGCAGTAGGTGCCGAGGATCTGCGCGGCCCAGCTCGGGTCGTGCCGGTCCGGGCCGATCCGGCCGATCAGCAGCTGGGTCTGCACCGAGCCGGGCCGGTCCACGATGATCACCCGGCCGGTGTCGTCGGCGGTCACCGGCGCGTGGGTGACCGGCTCGGCCGGGGAGCCCTTCCAGGCGCCCAGGGTCGACTCCAGCAGGGCCGGCAGGTCGGTGCCGGTGAGGTCGCCGACCACGACCACGGTGGTGGTGGCGGGGCGCACGTGCGCCTCGTAGAAGGCCCGGACGGCCGCCCGGTCGATCGTCTTGACCGTCTCGGCGGTGCCGGCGCGCGGGCGCGACAGCCGGTCGGCGCCGTCGAACAGCTCGGCGTACAGCGCCTTGGCGGCCCGCCGGGCCGGGTTGGCCTGCTCGTGCACGATCTCGTCCAGCCGGTTGGCGACCAGCCGCTCGATCTCGTCCTGCGGCAGCGCCGGGCTGCCCAGCGCGGCGGCCAGCAGGTCCAGGCCGCGGGCCAGCCGGGAGGCCGGGACCTCCAGCGACACCCGGATGCACGGGTGGTCCGCGTGCGCGTCCAGGGTCGCGCCGGCCCGCTCCAGCTCGGCCGCGAACTCCTCGGCGCTCAGCGTGTCGGTGCCCTCGCTGAACGCCCGGGCCAGGATCGAGGCGACGCCGTCCACGCCCTGCGGCTCGGCCGCGAGCGGCGCGTCGAGCAGCACGTCGACGGCCACCAGTTGCTGGCCGGGGCGGTGGCAGTGCAGCACCGTGATGCCGTTGCCGAGCGCGGCGCGCTCCGGCGCCGGGAACGCCCACGGGGTGGGGGTGCCGGGCTGGGGCTGGGGGTGGAAGGTCATGGCGGGGACGTACTCGGTGCTCATACGGCGGCGCCCTCCTCGTCGGTCTCGGCGGTGGCAGCGGTGTCGTCGGCGGTGTCCTCGGCCGGGGTCGGCTCGTACACCAGCACCGCCCGGTTCTGCGGGTGCAGCCGCGCCGCGGCGACCTCCCGCACCTCCTCGGCGGTGACGTCGAGGACCTTGGGCAGGGCGTCGTTCAGCAGTTTCGGGTCGCCGAACAGCACGGCGTAGCGGCAGAGCTCGTCGGCACGGCCGGCCACCGTGGTCAGCCGGTCCAGCCACTCGCGCTCGATCTGCGCCTGGGCGCGCTCCAGCTCGGCCGGGGTCGGGCCCTCGGCCGCGAACCGGGCCAGCTCCTCGTCGACGGCCGTCTCGATCTGCTCGACGGTGGCGTCACCCGAGGTCTTGACGTCCAGCCAGCCCAGGCTCGGCGCGCCGGACAGCCGCAGCAGGCCGAAGCCGGCCGCGACGGCGGTGCGGTCCCGGCGGACCAGCCGGTTGTACAGCCGGCTGGACTCGCCGCTGCCGAGGATGGTCAGCGCCAGGTCGGCGGCGTCCGCCTCGCGGGTGCCGTCGTGCGGCAGCCGGTAGGAGGCCATCAGCGCGCGGGACGGCACGTCCTCGCGGATCAGCTCGCGCAGCTCCCGGCCGATGGTCTGCGGCAGGCCGCCGTCGCGCGGCGGCTGCTTGCCGTCGTGCGCCGGGATGCTGCCGAAGTACTTCTCCACCCAGGCGATGGTCTGCTCCGGGTCGATGTCGCCGACCACCGACAGCACCGCGTTGTTCGGCGCGTAGTAGGTGCGGAAGAACGCCCGGGCGTCCTCCAGCGTGGCCGCGTCCAGGTCGGCCATCGAGCCGATCGGGGTGTGGTGGTACGGGTGGCCGTCCGGGAAGGACAGCGCGGTCAGCTTCTCGAACGCGGTGCCGTAGGGCACGTTGTCGTACCGCTGGCGGCGCTCGTTCTTCACCACGTCGCGCTGGTTCTCCATCGACGCGTCGTCGAGGGCGGCCAGCAGCGAGCCCATCCGGTCCGCCTCCAGCCAGAGCGCGAGCTCCAACTGGTGGGCCGGCATGGTCTCGAAGTAGTTGGTGCGCTCGAAGCTGGTGGTGCCGTTGAGCGAACCGCCGGCGCCCTGGACGAGCTCGAAGTGCCCGTTGTTGGACACGTTGGCGGACCCCTGGAACATCAGGTGCTCGAACAGGTGGGCCAGCCCGGTGCGGCCCTTCACCTCGTGCCGGGAGCCCACGTCGTACCAGAGGCAGACCGCGGCCACCGGGGTCAGGTGGTCCTCGGAGAGGACGACGCGCAGGCCGTTGGCCAGGCGGTGCTCGGTGATGGCGATGCCTCGCTGGGAGGCGGGGGCCGGGTTGGCCATGCGCTCGGGTCCTTCCCGTCGTCGATGTCGGGGTTCGTGTGGCGTCCCCCATTGTGGTGCAACGCGCGAACACCGTGGATGTGTCCGCGCGGACGGGGCGTTCGCCAGGGGCGGAAGAGGGGCGCTGGCCGGGACTGTCGGCGGGAGGGTCCACAATGGGGGCGCCGAGCCCTGTTGACAGAACCGCCGACAGCCCGGCCAGACCGCGCCGACGAGACGTGGACGAGACGCAAGCGAGACGTAAGGGAGCCCCGCCGCGATGGCCCGCCGCAGTTCGCAGACCCCGCCCCCCGGAGACTTCGAGGAGCGCATCCTCGACGTCGACGTCGTGGACGAGATGCAGGGCTCGTTCCTCGAGTACGCCTACTCGGTCATCTACTCCCGGGCCCTCCCGGACGCCCGGGACGGCCTCAAGCCGGTGCACCGCCGCATCCTGTACCAGGCCAACGAGATGGGCCTGCGCCCGGACCGCGGCCACGTCAAGTGCGCCCGCCTGGTCGGCGAGGTGATGGGCCGGCTGCACCCGCACGGCGACGCCTCCATCTACGACTCGGTCGTCCGGATGGCCCAGCCGTTCTCGATGCGGCTGCCGCTGATCGACGGCCACGGCAACTTCGGCTCGCTCGGCAACGACGACCCGCCGGCCGCGATGCGCTACACCGAGTCCCGGCTCACCGCCGCCTCGATGGCCATGGTCGAGTCGATCCACGAGGAGACCGTCGACTTCGGCCCCAACTACGACGGCAGCGAGCAGGAGCCGCTCGCGCTCCCGGCCGCCTTCCCCAACCTGCTGGTCAACGGCGCCACCGGCATCGCGGTCGGCATGGCCACCAACATGCCGCCGCACAACCTCTCCGAGGTCGTCGCCGCCGCCCGCCACCTGATCAAGCACCCGAACGCCGACCTCGACACCCTGATGCGGTTCGTCCCCGGCCCGGACCTGCCCACCGGCGGGCGGATCGTCGGCCTCTCCGGCATCCGGGACGCCTACGAGTCCGGCCGCGGCACCTTCAAGATCCGCGCCACCACGACCATCGAGGCGGTCACCGCCCGCCGCAAGGGCATCGTGGTCACCGAGCTGCCGTACAACGTCGGCCCGGAGAAGGTCATCTCCAAGATCAAGGACCTCGTCAACGCGAAGAAGCTCCAGGGCATCGCGGACGTCAAGGACCTCACCGACCGCGAGCACGGCCTGCGCCTGGTCATCGAGGTCAAGAACGGCTTCGTGCCCGAGGCCCTGCTGGAGCAGCTCTACAAGCTGACGCCGATGGAGGAGACCTTCGGCATCAACAACGTGGCGCTGGTCGACGGCCAGCCGCTCACCCTCGGCCTCAAGGAGCTGCTGGAGGTCTACGTCGACCACCGCTTCGAGGTGGTCCGCCGGCGCAGCGACTTCCGCCGCCGCAAGCGCCAGGAGCGGCTGCACCTGGTCGAGGGCCTGCTGGTCGCGCTGGTCGACATCGACGAGGTCATCGCGATCATCCGGTCGAGCGACAACGCCGCCCAGGCCAAGGAGCGCCTGATGGAGCGCTTCTCGCTGACCGAGACGCAGACCGCGTACATCCTCGACACCCCGCTGCGCCGGCTCACCCGCTTCGACCGGGTCGAGCTGGAGCAGGAGCAGGCCAAGCTGACCTCCGAGATCGCCGACCTGACCGAGATCCTGGAGTCGGACGGCAAGCTGCGCAGCGTGGTCTCCGGCGAACTCGGCGCCGTCGCGAAGCAGTTCGGCACCGAGCGGCGCACCGTGCTGCTGGAGGCCGGCGCCGCTCCGGCCGCCTCGCTGGCCGTCCCGCTGGAGGTCGCCGACGACCCGTGCCGGGTGCTGCTCTCCTCCACCGGCCTGCTCGCCCGCACCGCCGACGGCGAGCCGTTCGAGCTCTCCGAGAAGCGCGCCAAGCACGACGTGATCGTCTCCGCGGTGCCGACCACCGCGCGCGCCGACGTCGGCGTGGTCACCTCGGCCGGCCGGGTCCTGCGGCTGCCGGTCATCGACCTGCCGGCGCTGCCGCCCACCCCCTCGCCGACGCTGGCCGGCGGCGCCGCCGCCACCGAGTTCCTCCGCCTGGAGACCGGCGAGCGGGTCCTCGCGCTGACCACCCTGGACGAGTCCTCCCCCGGCCTGGCGCTGGGCACCGGGCAGGGCGTGGTCAAGCGGGTGGTGCCCGAATGGCCCGCCAACAAGGACGAGTTCGAGGTGATCGCGCTCAAGGACGGCGACGAGGTGATCGGCGCGGTCGAGCTGCGCACCGGCGAGGAGGACCTCGTCTTCATCACCTCCGACGCCCAGCTGCTGCGCTACCCCGCCGGCCAGGTCCGCCCGCAGGGCCGCCCGGCCGGAGGCATGGCCGGCATCAAGCTCGCGGACGGCGCCCGGGTGCTCTCCTTCACCGCCGTCGACCCGGCCGCCGACGCGGTGGTCGTCTCGGTGGCCGGCGCCTCCGGCACCCTGACCGGCGAGGCCCAGTCCTCCTGGAAGGTCACCCCCTTCGAGCAGTACCCGCGTAAGGGCCGCGCCACCGGCGGCGTCCGCTGCCAGCGCTTCCTGCGCGGCGAGGACGCGCTCGCCTTCGCCTGGGCCGGCCCGGCCCCCGCCCACGCCGCCACCGCCAAGGGCGCCCCGGTCGACCTCCCCGACCGCGACCCCCGCCGCGACGGCTCCGGCACCCCCGTCACCACCCCCATCGCCACGGTCGCCGGCCCCGCCTGACCCGGCACACCCCCCGACGCACCCCCCGCAGGGCGCCGAACCGCATCCCCGGTCCGGCGCCCTGCGGCGTTCCCCCAACCGGAACGCCCCCACCAACTTCCCTGCATCGCATGATTGTTCACCCCCACTGAGCTAGGTTCGCACCGAGAGCGCCCACCCATCACCGGCCCCGGGGGAGACGGACCGTTGCCCGACGACTTCAGAATCGACCTGGCCCGCATGCAGGCGGTCGCCACCCAACTCGGCGAGTGCGGCACCCGCATGAGCGCCGTCGCCAAGCGTCTGGAGAACCTGGGCAAGGGCCGGCAGACCGGAACCGCGCGACTCGACTCGGCCTGCAAGCAGTTCGAGGACGAGTGGCACGGCGGCATCGGCCGGATGGCCAAACTGGCCTCCGGGCTGCGCGAAGGCCTCGACCTCACGCTCAGGAGCTACGGCGGCCACGAGCAGGGCGTCGCCAAGGGATTCGGCGCCACCTGACCGCGCCACCGACGGGGGGAAGACAACCACCATGAGCGACCAGAACTGGCCGGGCCTCGGTTTCTGCCCGGCCCCCGGCGATCTCGGCGCGATCGCCCAGATGTACACCGACGTCGACGCGGTGGCCCGTGAACTGGAGGAACTCCGCGGCGCCCTCGTCGGCATCGGCACCACCGGCGGCGCCTGGGAGGGCGAGGCCGCCCGCGCGTTCGCGGAGAAACTGGGCGAGCTGCCGAAGTACCTGGACAAGGGCCACCGGTCGATGGCCGCGTGCTCCCTGGCCCTGAAGACCTGGCACACCCAGCTCTCCGGCATGGTCACGGCCGGCCAGGGCATGGAGACCGAGGCCGCCGAGCTGCGCCGCCGCCTGGAGTGGCAGGACAAACAGGCCGCCGACCTCGGCCGCTCCCTGGACGCCCTCGTCCAGCCGGGTTCCCAGGCCCCGGCCGCCGATGTCCTGGAGCGCACCCAGGCCCGGTTCGAGGCCGCCCGCGAAGCCAGCCTCCGCGGCCATCGGCAGCTCGACGAGGTGATCGCCCGCGCCCGCAAGCAGCTCGACGACCACCGCCGCAAGGCCGAGACCGCCGCCCGCGCCGTTCAGGAGGCCTCGCGGAACCACCCCCCGGACCCCAACGTGTTCAAACGCCTGCTGGACGGCGTGCAGCACGCCTGGCAGAAGTCCATCGACTTCCTGGTGGACCACGCCGACCTGCTCTCCAAGATCTCGGCCGGCCTGGCGATCGCCGCGCTGACGGTCTCCTGGATCCCCGTGATCGGGCAGGTCGGCGGAATAGTGCTGGGAGGGGCCGCGATGCTCACCAGCGCGGGCGCGCTCATCGGCCACGGCGTCGGAAAGTCCCGCGGCAAGGACGTCTCGTGGCTGGACATCGGCATCGATTCGCTCGGCGTCATTCCTGGTATCGGCGCCGTCAAGGGCTTCGCCACCGCGGGCAAGGAACTGAAAGTCGCCAAAGACCTGAGCCTGGTCCAGAAGGTCCCGGCCTTCGCCAAGGAGTTCTCCGGCGCCGTCAGGGGGTCCGCCGGTGCCGGGCTCAGGGCCCGGGCCGCCGGATCAGGCAACGCCCTCTTCGAGATGACCAGCAACCCCCTTTCCACCAAGGGCATCACCGCCGGGCTGAAGAAGTTCGGGGTGGTCCCCGAGCCGCGAAACGTCACCCTCCCGGTCAAGGCCTTCGGCATGGAACTCGGTCTGCTCGACCACAAGGGCCCGAACGCGGACCTGGAGCAGGAGTCCGCGCAGCCCGCGGCGCCTCCCTCCGCCTCCCCGTTCCTCCACGCCGTGGCGACCTGAGGAGTCCGTGATGGAAGCGTTCGAACCGCTCCCGGTCCCCGGCCGCCGGCTGGCCGAGATCCCCGAGGTGGCCGAGGCCGCCCGGCAGGTCGTCGAGGCGTACGGAATCAACCTCGTCGACGACACCGTCGCACAGGACGTGATCATCCGGCACAACCTGCTGAAGGACACCGGAGGTTGGCACGACGAGGTCGGCGGCCTCCTGGTCATCGGCGGCGTGGTCGCCGCCGCCGTCCTCGGCAGCTCGATGGCCTCGCCTCCCGAGTCCGGCCAGATCGCAGGGCTCATCGCGGCCTGCCTGGCGGTACCCCTCGGCATCCTGGTGTGGGTGGCCGGGTTCCGCCAGGGAAGGACCAAACGTGAGGCGCTGGCGCACTTCGCCGCTTACACGGCCCTGCTGGAACTGGCCCGCGACCACGGGGCGGCAGTCCCGATCCCCGCCCAGTGGTCGCTGGGACGAGCGGAGGTGTTGGGCGAGCGCCAGGACGACCGAGGCCTCCTGCCCCTGGTTCCGGTCGACACCTATGCCCGGCATCCGACGGTGCGGGCCTTCGCCGCCCAACTCGGCACACGAAACCGCATCGACTATTTCGACGCCAACGCCATCCGGACGCTGCTCGCCGAACAGAAGCGGTACTGGGGTCAGGCCGTCTTCCGCCTGAGCACGTCGTTCTGCCTCCTGCTGGCGGCGGCCGGCGCCCTCTGGGTGAGCCTGAGCCTGGACACCGAGCCGTCCGTGGCGCGTCCGGCATCCGCCGCCACCGTCCTCCTCGCCCTCGCGGGACTGCTGTTCGCCCTCTCGCTCACGACCGCGGTGCTGGGTGCCGTCACACTCCGCCGGCGAGCTCTCAGCGGCGTCCGCGCACAGGCCGTCGGATATGTCGCGATCCTCGAGTTCGCGCACGAGTGCGGCCTCCCAGTACCCGTGCTGCCGTCCTGGCTGGACACGACCGAGAGGTCCAAGAAGTGGAAATGACCATGCCGGCCTCCGCCTCCCCCGACGTACAGATCCGCTTCGTCGTCCCCACGTCCTTCCACGACATCCCCGTCCTCGGCACCGAGGAGCAGGTGGCCGAGCGGCTCTGGGAGCTGGCGTGCGAGGTACTGGCCTCGGACCCCGACGAGGTCCGTGCCCGCTGGGCCGTCCTGCTCGCCCGGATGATCCCGTCGATGGCCCAGGCCGGGGTGATCTATGCGGGACTCTGCCTGGTGGATGTCGGCGGCCGGCCGAGTACGGCCTCCGTCGTCGCCTCCCTGGCGCCTCTCGGCGGCATCGGGTACCAGAACGCCGTGGACACCCTGCTTCCCGCCTTCACCCGGGCGCGGCCGGCCGCCACGGTCACGGCGATCGAGTTGCCCGCAGGACGCGCCGCAGCGGTGATAGACGGCGTCGTGACGGCGGTCGACGGCGGGACGTTCGTCTCCTCGGTCATCCAGGTGCACCTGCCGCTCCCGAACGAGTCCCAGCTGCTCTCGCTGGAGCTGAGCACGCCGTGCGCCGAGGACTGGGAGCTGTACTCGGAGGTGTTCGCCGGCATCGTGCGCAGCGTCCACCTGGAGTTCGCCGACCTCCCCGGGCCGGCCCTCGTGCCGGCGGCCGCACCGGTGCCGTCCCCCGAGGTCGAGGCGAAGGTACGGGCCGCCTTCGGCTGACGGGCAAGGGTAGCCTTACCGGCGTGAGCACCTGTGCGACGCTGTCGCGTGAACTGTCGGAGCCGCTGGCCGCCACCGCCGCGACCGCGAGCACCTGGCTGCTGGTCGAGCAGAACGGCCCGTGGGGCGCGAAGGCGCTCGGCGAGAGCCATCTGGACGCGGCGGTCGGGCGCGCCCTGGACGCCGCGGCCGCCGGCACCGGGGTCCGGGTGGCGCTGATCCGCCGGCCCGGCCGGCACGCGGACTGCCTGCCGACGGCCCGCCACGAGGTGATCGTGGCGCACACCGTGCCGGCCCCCGGCCGCGGGTGGGTGCGGCGCTGCGAGGTGACGGACCCGGCGGAGCTGCTGGCCCTCGACTTCGCGGCGCTGGGCGCCGGCGACCACGGCGGCCTCGGCGAGCCGCACGTCGGCGGCCCGGTCGCCCTGGTGTGCACCAACGGCCGCCGGGACCGCTGCTGCGCCCTGCTGGGCCGCCCGCTCGCGGCCGAACTGGCCGCCGCCGGGCACAGCGAGGTGTGGGAGGTGACCCACCTGGGCGGCCACCGCTTCTCCCCCACCATGCTGGTGCTGCCGTTCGGCTACGCCTACGGCCGGCTGACCGCGGAGTCCGCCAAGGAGGTGCTCGCGGCGACGGCGTCCGGCCACATGGTGCCGGAGTGGTCGCGCGGCTGCTCCGGCTGGGACCGGCCGGGCCAGGCGGCCGATCACGCGGTGCGGCTGGCCACCGGCGAGACCAGGGCCGACGCGCTCGCCGTGACCCAGCGGGCGGACGGCGCGGGCCACTGGCTGGTCGAGGTCCGGCACGAGGACGGCCGGTGCTGGGAGGCGCGGGTGGTCGAGGGTGTCAGCGAGCCGCCCCGTCCGGAGAGTTGCGGCAAGTCGGCGGGCACCCCGTCCCGGATGGAGGTCACCTCGCTCCGGGAGCTGTGACGGGAGCTGTGACGGGAAGCTGTGACGGGAAGCTGTGACGTGCGACGACCCCCGGCGGGATGCCCGCCGGGGGTCGTTCGTCGTCCGTTTCCCGGAGCGGGCGGTCAGACCGCCCCGGCCCCCGTCAGCGAGCGGACCTCCAGCTCGGCGTACCGGTCCGGGTCGGCCGGCTCGGGCGAGGTGAGGGTGCCGATCCAGCCGGCCAGGAAGCCCAGCGGGATGGAGACGATGCCCGGGTTCTCCAGCGGGAACCAGTGGAAGTCCATCCCGGGGAACAGCGCGACCTTGGTACCGGAGACCACCGGTGAGAAGGTCACCAGCACCACCGCCGGAACGAGCCCGCCGTACACCGACCAGACCGCGCCGCGGGCGGTGAACCGCCGCCAGAACAGGCTGTAGAGCAGTACCGGCAGGTTGGCCGAGGCGGCGACGGCGAAGGCCAGGCCGACCAGGAAGGCGACGTTCAGCTGCTGGGCGAAGAGGCTGAGCACGATCGCCACCGCGCCGATCCCGACCGCCGCGATCCGCGCCACCAGCACCTCGTCGCGCTCGGCGACGGCCGGCGCGCTGTCCGCCCCGGGCTCGGGCCCCGGACCGGCTTCGCCGGCGGCCCGGGCGTCCGGCTCGCTGCCCGCCCGCCGGGAGGCCGGCACCGCGGCCCGCCGCCCGCGCAGGCCGCGGCCCTCGCGCGCGGCCCTGCCGCCGCGCGGCCGGCCCCGCCAGGCGCCCGCCCAGATGTCGTGGGCGAACGCCGCCGAGGAGGCCAGGGTGAGCCCGGCGACCACGGCGAGGATGGTGGCGAAGGCGATCGCCGAGATCAGCGCGAACAGCACCACCCCGCCGGTGGAGCCGTTGCCGCCGCCGAGCACCAGGGCCAGCAGCGGAACGGCGGTGTTGCCCGCCGAGTTGGCCTGCCGGACCTCGGCCGAACCGATCAGCGCGGTGGCCCCGAGGCCCAGCGCGATGGCCATCAGGTAGAAGCCGCCGACCAGTCCGATCGCCCACATCGTCGAACGGCGGGCGGCCCGCGCGGTGGGCACGGTGTAGAAGCGGGACAGGATGTGCGGCAGACCGGCGGTACCCAGCACCAGGGCCAGGCCCAGGCTGAAGAAGTCCAGTCGGCTGGTGAAGCTCTTGCCGTACTTCAGGCCGGGCTCCAGGTAGCGCTGCCCGGCGCCGCTGTGCTGGGCCGCCTGCCGCATCAGCTCGCCGACGTCCCCGTGGAAGCGGACCGCCAGCAGCACGGTCAGCACCACCGAACCGGCGACCAGCAGGAACGCCTTGACGATCTGGATCCAGGTGGTGGCCCGCATCCCGCCGATCGTCACGTAGACGATCATCAGACCGCCCACCGCCACGATGCTCCAGGTCCGGGCCTGGGCGCTGTTGGTGCCGAGCAGCAGGGCGACCAGGCTGCCCGCGCCGACCATCTGGGCGACCAGGTAGAAGAGCGTGACGACCACGCTGGCGCCGCCGGCCGCCGCCCGGACCTTGCGCCGGCGCAACCGCAGCGCCAGCACGTCGGCCAGGGTGTACCGGCCGGCGTTGCGGACCAGCTCGGCCACCAGCATCAGCACCACCAGCCAGGCGACCAGGAAGCCGATGCTGTAGAGCACGCCGTCGTACCCGTACAGCGCGATCAGCCCGGCGACGCCGAGGAAGGAGGCGGCGGAGAGGTAGTCGCCGGAGAGCGCGAACCCGTTCTGCAGCGGAGTGAAGTCGCGGCCTCCGGCGTAGAAGTCCTCGGCGGCGCCGCCGCGGCGGCCGGCCCAGAAGGTGATCGCCAGGGTGACCAGGACGACGACGGCGAAGAGCACCACGGCCAGGCCGTGATGGTCCCCGGTGGGGGCGACGGGGGGCGGGGTGGCGGCCCTCATCGCAGCTGGTCCTGGGTGTCCCAGCGCAGCGACAGGGCGGCCCGGTCGCGCTTGGTGCGGGCGTTGCGGGCGTACAGCCAGGCCAGCAGGAAGGTGCTGGCGAACTGCAGCAGGCCGAGCAGCCAGGCGACGTTGACCGGGCCGGCGACCGGTCGGCGCATCAGCTCGGGGGCCGCCGCCTGGGCGGCGACGTAGAGCAGGTACCAGCCGAGGAAGACGCCGCTGACCGGGAAGACGAAGGTCCGGTAGCTGTGGCGGATCCGCTGGAAGGCCGCGCTGCGCTGCACGGCCCGGTACACCTCGGTGCTGTCGACCGCGGGAGCGGCCTCCGGCTGGTAGTCCGACGGCAGGTAGTCGGACGGAAGGTAACCGGACGGAAGGTGGCCGGACGGAAGGTACTCGGACGCCGGGGCGAACCCGGCCTCCGGCAGGTACTCGGACACCGGCGCGTACTCGGACACCGGCACGTACCCGGCCTCCGGCACGCGCTCGGAGGCCGACGCGTACCCGGACGCCGGTGCGGTCCCGGCCCCCGCCGCCGGCCCGAAGTCCGGCGCCGTCCCGAAGGCCTGCGCGGGCACCGGTTCCGGCGCCCACCAGTCCAGTCGCCCTCCCGGCTCGGGGTTTCTCGTCTGCTGTTGTGGCACGGCTGCTCCTGGGCCGGGGGGTCTGTGATGCGACCCATCATGGGGGCGCCCGAACTCCCCAAACTCCCAACGCAGATACGTTCACTCGATGAGGTGATCGATGATCCGACAGACACTCATCCGACTACTGCGCGGACCCGGTGATTCCGTGTCGGAAGGCGTACGCGACCGCTTGCGCCCGGTCCCGCGCGCCGGTCTTGGCGAACAGGTTGTTGATGTGGGTCTTCACGGTGGCCGGGCTGACGTACAGCCGCCGGGCGATCTCGGTGTTGGACAGCCCCTGCGCGATCAGCCCCAGCACCTCCGCCTCCCGCGCGGTCAGCCCGGGCGGAAGCTCGGCGGCCCCGGCCGGGGCGTCCCCCGCCAGCCGCTCCAGCAGCCTCAGCTGCACCTGCGGCGAGAGCCCGGCCGCCCCCGACCGGACGTCCGCGACCGCCCGGGCGATCTCCTCGCCGCCCGCGTCCTTGGTGAGGTAGCCGCGCGCCCCGGCCCGCAGCGCCGGGAACAGCGAGTCGTCGTCGGCGTAGGTGGTGAGCACCACGACCTCGGTGCCCGGGTGCCCGGCGCGGATCCGCCGGGTCGCCTCCACCCCGTCGCAGCGCGGCATCCGCAGGTCCATCAGCACCACGTCCGGCCGGTGCCGGGCGACCAGTGCCACGGCCTCCTCGCCGTCCGCCGCCGAGCCGACCACCTCGATCCCGGGCAGCAGCCCGAGCAGCATCACGATGCCCTCGCGGACCACCGTCTGGTCGTCCGCGACCAGCACCCTGGTGACCGCCGGCCCCGTCATGCCGGCACCCGCAGCAGCACGCGCCATCCTCCCTCGTGGGGGCCCGCCAGCAGGGTGCCGCCGAGCAGTTCCGCGCGTTCGCGCATCCCGAGCAGACCGTACCCGCCACCGCTGGCCGCCAGACCGCCGGGCGCCTCGGCCCGTCCCGCGCGCCGGTCCCGCACCTCCAGCTCCACGTCGTCCGCCCGATAGCGCAGCTCCACCGTGCATCGCGCGCCGGGGGCGTGTTTACGCACGTTGGTCAGCGCTTCCTGCGCCGTGCGCCGGACGGCGAGCCCCGCCTCGGCGGCCAGCGGACGCGGCGTCCCGACCACGCCGAACGCCGCGCGCTCCCGCCCGGTCAGCTCCACCAGGTACTCGCCGACCGGGGTGAACTCGCCGCGCAGCGCGGAGAGCGCCTGCCGGGTCTCGGCCAGCCCGTCCTGCGCCATCCGGCGGGCGGCCACCACCCGCTCGCGGATCCGCTCCCGCTCGGTGCCGGAGTCCAGCATCAGCCGGGCCGCCTCCAGGTGGACCAGCTGGGCGGAGAGGCTGTGCGCCAGCACGTCGTGGATCTCCCGGGCGATCCTGGCCCGTTCGGCGAGCGCGGCGCTCTCCGCCTCGGCGGCCCGGGCGGCCCGCTCCTGGTCGAGCAGCCGGCGCGCGGTTCCGCGCGCCTCGATGTCCAGCCGCAACAGGTAGCCGAGCAGCAGCAGACCGCCGACGGTCGCCATGACGCTCAGCCGGCTCGCCGTGCTCACCGCGGCGTACGAGCCGAGCGAGGCACCGGCCGCGAGCAGCGCGGGCCCGGGCGGCAACCGGATCACCGCGGTCACCGCGAGCCCGTACCAGAGCACGTCGGCCAGCAGGAGGGCCTGCCCCCAGTTGGCCAGCCAGGCGGCCGCGAACACCCCGGCGGCCAGCGCGTACGCGGGAGCCGCCCACTGCTCCCAGCTGGCGTGCAGGTAGCCGGCGGCGAGGGCGACCGCCGCGCCCAGCCCGGCCACCACGACCAGGACCGCCCAGCCGGCGTACCTGCCGCCGGTGAGCGTCCCCCAGCAGACGCTGACCAGCACGACGAGCCGGCCGAGGACGGTGAGGATCCGCCGGGGCCGGCTCTCGGCGTCGTACCGCAGCCCCTCGCGGGACGGCCAGCGGGTCCAGTACCACCCGGCCAAGCGTTCCTCCTGGTGAGCTCCGGCGGTCAGCACGGTACGGCGGCCCGCACCGGTGGTTCCAGCGTGCGCGCCCTCCGGTTCACCACGAGGGTGCGGACCAGCAGCAGGACCGCCAGGCCGAGCAGCAGCGCGCTGCCCGACTGGCGCACGTGCAGGGCGGCGCCGAGCCCGAACAGGCCGAACCGGATCGCGACCAGCCCGCCCCAGGCGGCCAGCGTCGCCCTGGTGCCCCGGACCCAGAGCGTCCCGTCCGCCTCCCGCCAGATCCGCACGGTCCAGCCCCAGACGGAGCCCGCCGCGAGCACCGTCAGCAGCCCGCCGCCGACCAGGACCACGGACCAGGCGGTGTCCCGGCGGTCGAGCAGCTGCGGGTCGCGCAGCGCGACCGCGCCGAGGACCAGCGGCAGCACCCAGAAGCGGCGTTCGGTGTCCAGGCGCCGGGGGCGCAGCTGGCGCTGGAGCACCAGCACCGTCACCGCGACCACCAGGGCGGCGTTGACCTGGGCAGACATGGGGCTTCTCCGTCCGGGAAGAGGTTCGGGCCGACCTCTTCGACGCTACGGATCCACCGCCCCGGGCTGATCGGCTCCGGGGTGGACCGCCGGTGGAACCTGCGGCACGGGGCCCTCCACCCGTGGGTGGAGGGCCACGTGCCGCCCGGCCGGCTCAGGCGTCGATGCGCGAGCGGTCCAGGGTGGCCGCCGAGTCCACGATGAACTCCTTGCGCGGCGCCACGTCGTTGCCCATCAGCAGGTCGAAGACCTTCTCGGCCTGCTCCAGGTCGCCCAGGTTGATCCGGCGCAGCGTGCGGTGGCGCGGGTCCATGGTGGTCTCCGCCAGCTGGTCGGCGTCCATCTCGCCCAGGCCCTTGTACCGCTGGATCGGGTCCTTCCAGCGCAGGCCCTTGCGCTGGAACTCCAGCAGGGTGGAGCGCAGCTCGGCGTCCGAGTAGGTGTAGTGGTACTTCTCCTGCCCGCGCTTGGGGTTGGTGAGCTCGATCCGGTGCAGCGGCGGCACCGCCGCGAAGACCCGGCCCTGCTCGACCATGGGCCGCATGTAGCGCTGAAACAGCGTCAGCAGCAGGCAGCGGATGTGCGAGCCGTCGACGTCGGCGTCGGCCATGAAGATGACCCGGCCGTAGCGGGCCTGGTCGATGTCGAAGGTGCGGCCCGAACCGGCCCCTATCACCTGGATGATCGCCGCGCACTCGGCGTTCTTGAGCATGTCGCTCACGGACGCCTTCTGCACGTTGAGGATCTTGCCGCGGATCGGGAGCAGCGCCTGGAACTCGGAGTTGCGGGCCAGCTTGGCGGTGCCGAGCGCGGAGTCGCCCTCGACGATGAACAGTTCGCTGCGGTCGACGTCGTCGCTGCGGCAGTCGGCCAGCTTGGCCGGCAGCGAGCTGGTCTCCAGCGCGGTCTTCCGGCGCTGGGCCTCCTTGTGCTGGCGGGCGGCGACCCGGGTGCGGGCGGCGGCCACGACCTTCTCCAGCACCGACCGGGCCTGGAGCTTCTCGTCCTTCTTGGCGGAGGTGAGGAAGGCCTTGAGCTCCTTGGCGACGACGGCCGCGACGATCCGGTTGGCCGCCGAGGTGCCGAGCACCTCCTTGGTCTGGCCCTCGAACTGCGGCTCGGCGAGCCGGACGGTGACCACGGCGGTGAGGCCCTCGGTGGCGTCGTCCTTGGTGATGTCGTCCTCGGCGACGCGCAGCAGCTTGCTCGCGCGCAGCACCTCGTTGACCGTCTTGGCCAGCGAGCGCTCGAAGCCGGTGACGTGGGTGCCGCCCTTGGGGGTGGCGATGATGTTGACGAAGGAGCGCAGCGTGGTGTCGTAGCCGGTGCCCCAGCGCAGCGCGATGTCCACCCCGAGCTGCCGGGTGACCTCGGTGGGCGTCATGTGCCCGAGGTCGTCCAGGACGGGCACGGTCTCCTTGAAGGTGCCCTCGCCGTGCAGCCGCAGCACGTCGCAGATCGGCTTGTCGGGCGCCAGGAACTCGCAGAACTCGGCGATGCCGCCGTCGTAGTGGAAGGTGCTCTCCTCGACCTGGTCGCTCTCGGTGAGACGCTCGTCACGCACGACGATGGTCAGGCCGGGCACCAGGAAGGCGGTCTGCCGGGCCCGGCTGTGCAGGTTCTCCAGGGAGAGCCGGGCGTCCTTGAGGAAGATCTGCCGGTCGGCCCAGTAGCGGATCCGGGTTCCGGTGCGGGTCTTGGGCACCTTGCGGGCCTTCGTCAGGCCGTTGGCCGGCTCGAAGGGGGCGTCCGGGCTGGTCTCGGTGAAGATGCCGGGGGTGCCGCGGCGGAAGCTGATCGCGTGGGTGTGGCCGCCGCGGTCGACCTCGACGTCCAGGCGGGCGGAGAGCGCGTTGACCACGGAGGCGCCGACGCCGTGCAGGCCGCCGGAGGCCGCGTAGGAACCGCCGCCGAACTTGCCGCCGGCGTGCAGCTTGGTCATCACGACCTCGACGCCCGACAGCCCGGTCTTCGGCTCGACGTCCACCGGGATGCCGCGCCCGTTGTCGCGGACCTCGACCGAGGCGTCGTCGTGCAGCACGACCTCGATCCGGTCGCAGTAGCCGCCCAGCGCCTCGTCGACGGAGTTGTCGATGATCTCCCAGAGGCAGTGCATGAGACCCCGGCTGTCGGTCGAGCCGATGTACATGCCGGGGCGCTTGCGGACCGCCTCCAGGCCCTCCAGGACGAGCAGGTGCCGAGCGGTGTAGTTGGAACCGTCGTCGCCGGCCAGCAGAGCGGACGGCACGGTCGTTTCGGCACTCACGCGGCACTCTCCTCGGTCAAGTTCTGTCTCATCGGTCACATCCGGGCGTGCCCGGACCGCCCGCCAGTGCAGCACACCGCACCGACAGCCGTTCCCCTGCGTGTGCGCACCCCTCCGCTGGGTGCACAGCACGGCGGACCGGTCCCGCGCAGCTTGTACGCGCTGCGCGAACAAGGGCCGTGCCGGATTCGGGACGCCGGGGCTCCATCTCCTCCCGGTACCACCGCTCCTGGCGGACCGTGGGACCGGGTGCGGGCTCCGGAACTGCCGTTATGCAGGCTACCGGGGCCCGGGACGGGGCTTATGCTCCAACCCAGCAGAGGATTATGCTACGCGGACTCCAGCATCCGGTTCCGATCGGGCGTTCGAGCGACGGGCGGATCCTGGGATTCGGTACGCATGAACCACCGGCCCCCGGGGCACGTCCTCATCAACACAGCAGAATCCTCAGAGAAGAAAAGCCACGAGCGGGAACGTTTTCGGCCTGGTTGGATGTTGACCCTGGTACGACAGCTCGTCGAGCTAGAGAAGAGGCGACGTGACTACTGTTCTGACACCTGCGAGCCCGCTCACCGCGGCTGACCGCTGCGACCGCTGCGGCGCCCAGGCCTACCTGCGCGTCGTACTCGCCAGCGGCGGAGAGCTGCTCTTCTGCGCCCACCACGGCCGGAAGTTCGAGCCCGAGCTCAAGAAGATCGCCGTGGAGATACAGGACGAGAGCGGCCGCCTGGGTACCACGACCGCCACGGCCTCCGACGACGAGCGCTGATCCAGCGCCCACCGGCAACCAGCGTCGAGCTGCGTGTCCGGCCACGCACCGCGCGTGACCGGGTGAGCCGGGTGACCGCCCCTGCGGGGGCCGGTCGCCCGGCTTCGTCGTTCCCGGGCCGGCTCCGCCCGCCCCTCCGGCCGCAGCCCCGGAGCGCGGCCCGAACGGTCAACACCGGGTGCCCGCGCGGTTACAGAACGGCGCGCACCGCGTCGGTGACCGAGGCGATCCGGGTGTAGACGCCCGGGTGGTCGGCCTCGGCGCAGCCCGTCCCCCAGGAGACCAGCCCGGCGAGCCGGCCGGCGACCACCAGCGGACCGCCGCTGTCCCCCTGGCAGGCGTCCTTGCCGCCCTGCTGCTCGCCCGCGCACACCATGCCCCTGGCGTCGAAGCGCCCGTCCGGCCCGCCCGGGTAGGCCTGGGCGCAGGCCTGGTCGGGGATGATCGGCACGTTCACGCTGCGCAGCTCGGGCGAGTAGTCGCCACGGCCGCTGGTGTCCCCCCAGCCGTACACCTGCGCCCGGTTCCCCGGCCGGTAGGGCTCCGTCTCACCCTGGCCGACCAGGCCGATCACCGGCCGGCTCCCCTGGGACTCGGTGAGGGTGACCACCGCCACGTCGTTCATGTTGGTGGCGAAGGAGTAGTCGGGGTGGACCCAGACGTCGCGCACCGTCACCTCACGGCCGGCCGAGCCGCGCAGGTCGTCCCGGCCGACCACCACCCGCAGGCCCGGCCGGTCCACCTGGTGCCCGGTGGACTCGTCGTAGAAGCAGTGCGCCGCGGTGACCACCTTGGTCGGGGTGACCAGCGCTCCCCCGCAGAACTGGCCCGAGCGGGCGGAGCCGAACTGCTGGCGGCTGCCGAGCGCGACCATCCAGGGGTGGTCGCCGGTGCTCACCGTCCCCCCGCCGACGATCCGGCCCTGCGGCCGGGCCTGGGCGGCCGGGGCCGCCGGGCCGAGGGCGAGCAGCGGCGCGGGCAGCGCGGCCAGCAGCGCCAGCGCGGCGGTCCGGCGCCGCCGGGACACCCGCGCGGCGCCCGGTGCGGCGGATGCGGCGACGGCGGGCGCGGCGGTCGGCAGGTCGGCGCGGTCCGGACGGTCCGGGGTGGGCGACACCGTGTCTCCAGGTGGCTCGGCAGCAGGCAACCGGCACAGCGTAGGTGACCGGCTACGGTCCGCGACCGCTCACCGCCGCGCCGCCACCCGGACGAGGGACAACGGCCACCCGGACGCTGACGCCCACCGGCCCCGAACGGCCGGAAGGCCCGGAGCACGGGGCTCCGGGCCTTCCGGTCGGTACCGAGGAGCGGTACCGGTGATCCGGTGATCCGGTGGATCAGTCCAGGTAGTCGCGCAGCACCTGGGAGCGCGACGGGTGCCGCAGCTTGGACATGGTCTTCGACTCGATCTGGCGGATGCGCTCACGGGTGACCCCGTACACCTTGCCGATCTCGTCCAGCGTCTTCGGCTGACCGTCGGTCAGGCCGAAGCGCATCGAGACCACGCCCGCCTCGCGCTCGGACAGGGTGTCCAGCACCGAGTGCAGCTGCTCCTGGAGCAGGGTGAAGGAGACCGCGTCGGCCGGGACGACCGCCTCGGAGTCCTCGATGAGGTCACCGAACTCGCTGTCGCCGTCCTCGCCCAGCGGGGTGTGCAGCGAGATGGGCTCGCGGCCGTACTTCTGGACCTCGATGACCTTCTCGGGGGTCATGTCGAGTTCCTTGGCCAGCTCCTCCGGGGTGGGCTCGCGGCCCAGGTCCTGGAGCATCTGGCGCTGGACGCGGGCCAGCTTGTTGATGACCTCGACCATGTGCACCGGGATACGGATGGTGCGGGCCTGGTCGGCCATCGCGCGGGTGATCGCCTGGCGGATCCACCAGGTCGCGTAGGTGGAGAACTTGTAGCCCTTGGTGTAGTCGAACTTCTCGACCGCACGGATCAGACCGAGGTTGCCCTCCTGGATGAGGTCCAGGAAGAGCATGCCGCGGCCGGTGTAGCGCTTGGCCAGCGAGACGACCAGGCGGAGGTTGGCCTCCAGCAGGTGGTTCTTGGCGCGGCGGCCGTCCTCGGCGATGATCTCCAGCTCGCGCTTGAGCTTGGGGGCGAGCTTGTCGGCGGCCGAGAGCTTGTCCTCGGCGAACAGGCCGGCCTCGATCCGCTTGGCGAGCTCGACCTCCTGCTCGGCGTTGAGCAGCGGGACCTTGCCGATCTGCTTCAGGTAGTCCTTGACCGGGTCGGCGGTGGCACCGGCGACGGCCACCTGCTGGGCCGGCGCGTCGTCCTCGTCGTCGTCGGAGAGGACGAAGCCCTCCGACTCCTCCTCCGGGGCGTCGCCCTCGGTACCGGGCTTGTCGCCCGGCAGGGCCACCTCCTCCAGCAGCTCCTCCTCGCCGAGCAGCTCCTCGTCGCCCTTGCCCGTCTTGGCGGCGGTGGTCTTCTTGGCGGCGGTCTTCTTGGCCGGCGCCGTGGTCTTCTTGGCGGCGGCCTTCTTGGCCGGCGCGGCCTTCTTCGCCGGGGCCGCCTTCACCTCGGCGCCGGACGCGGCCGTCGCCTCCGCGGTGATCTCGGCGGACACCGTGCTGACCGGCGCGGCGGCGGCCGCGACCGCCGGGGTGGAGATGGTCGCACCGGGCGCGATGCGCACGGGCGGCTTGGTCGGGGCCGACGGGGCGGCCGGGGTCCGGGTGGTGACCGCCTTGGTCGCCGTGCGCTTGGCGGGGCTCTTGGCAGCAACGCTCTTGCGCTTGGCGCCGGCCGGTTCGGCCGCGCTGACCATGAGGTCCACCCCCTCCTCAATCAGCACCTGGTTGAGGCTGCGCATGACGTTCTTCCACTTGGTGACCGGGATCTGGTCCGCCTCGAACGCCTGGCGCACGTCGTCACCGGCGATCTGCCCCTGGGCCTTGCCCCGCTCGATGAGCGCCAGCAGAGCCGCGGACTCGGCGATCTCGGGGGGAAGCGAACGGGATGTGCTGGCCGACACGAACAACCTCTCGGACGATGAGTGGACTCGAACCCGTACCGGCCGCCCGAGCGGGCGGGGAAGGAGATCGCGCGTCGGGCACGCGGTGTCGATTCCGACCGACTCGGGCTTGAGGACTGGGTTTGCAGGACGGCAGCAGCGCCGCGGACCAACACAGCATTCTGACATGTTGGGGTATTCCGGAGCTGCTTCCGCTCAGGACACATCGCTGCTACTCGTCAAGTGTTACGCATGGCCTTCGTGTCGCGGGTCACACCGGACGGCGGCCGCGGCCCGGGGCCGACTTCCATCATCCCCCACGCGCGCCGAAGCCACTCATCATGGACACGCCATCAGGGTCCGGCTCCGGTCCGGCTCCGGTCCGTCTCCGGCTCCGGTTCCGCCCGCCCCGGTCCGCCGGGCGGACGCGCGGAGGCCCCCCGGCTGCACCGTGGCGGCAGCCGGAGGGCCAGGGTCGCGGAGGGGGCGGCGGAAGGCCGCGGGACGGTCGCGGTCGGACGGATCATGGCGGGGGCGGTCCGTGGACGGGTCGCGGGGCGCAGTGGCGGCACCCGGTCGCCGAACGGTCCGCTCAGTGCTCCCGGGGCGCCGGGACGGAGGGCTCCATCTCGGGGTGGACGGTGAGCAGCGAGCGCATCGCGCTCTCGGCGGCGGTGCCGTCGCCGGCGCCGAGCGCGTCGACCAGCCGGGCGTGCAGGCCGACCGAGGACTCCGAGGGCCGCTCGCAGGAGGTGGCCGGACCGCCGGACACCTGGAGCGCGCAGGCGACGATCCCGGAGAGGTGCTCCAGCATCCGGTTGCCCGCCAGCTGCAGGACGAGGCCGTGCAGCTCGGCGTCGGCCCGGGCGTAGGTGGCGAGGTCCGCCTGGGCGCAGGCGTGCCCCATGATCTCGACCAGCTCGGCCAGCCGCTGCTGGACGTCCTCGCGGCCGTGGCCGGCGGCGAGCCGGGAGGCCAGCGGCTCGATCGCCCAGCGGAGTTCGAACAGCTCCCGGCGCTGTTCGTCGCGCTGCGGACCGAAGGCGCGCCACTCGATGATGTCCGGGTCGAGCAGGTTCCAGTCGCTGACCGGGCGGACCCGGGTGCCGACGTTGGGGCGGGCGCTGACCAGGCCCTTGGCCTCCAGCACCCGCAGCGACTCGCGGACGACGGTGCGGGAGACCTCGAACCGCTGGCCGATCTCCTCGGGGACGAGCGGCCGGTCGGCGCCGAGGTCGCCGGAGACGATCATCTGGCCGAGCTGCTGGACGAGCTGGCCGTGCAGGCCGCGGCCACGGCTGCTAGTGGTCTTGCGGCCGACCCGGGCGAGGTCCGACTCGGCACCCTCCCAGCGGGGCGCCGGCGGGGTGGGCCGGTCGTAGGAGAAGCGGTCCAGGTCGGCGGGGCCGGGGATGGCCCCGTCGGCGGAACGGGCGGGGGTCATGGTGGGGTGCGCAAGGGTGTTCACAGGTCCTTTGTCGGCGATCGGCGGGCACAGCTTGAGAATTCTCGTGAAAAGCACACGAAAGGGTGATCGACCGTGACTGGATAATTGACTTCTTATCAGGGCGAAGGGCGCATTCCGGTCACCCTTGGTCGATCTTGACGAACCGCCCCCGCCGGGCGGCGGCTCACAGCGACCGGCGCCTGACCTGCACCAGCAGGGTGACCAGCAGCAACGCGAACGCCGGAGCCGCCACCGCGGCCAGCAGCACCGGATCGGTCAGCGCCGGACCGCCGGCCGCAACCCGGCGGTCCCCGCCGTACACCCATCCGTACGCCCACTCGATCCCGGACTGGAACGGCAGCAGCTCCGCCGCCCGGGCGGGCCAGGCCGTCCCGGTCTGCCGCAGCAGCAGCGCCACCCCGGACTCCAGCAGCGGCGGCAGGGCGCAGAGCAGCAGGACCCCGGCGACCGCGCTGCGGGTCAGCGCGGCGGTCAGCACCCCGGTCCAGCCCGCCACGACCACCAGCAGGACGAACGCCGCCAGCGCGGCCGGCGCCCCGTGCCCGGCCCCCAGGGCCAGCGGCGCCAGCGCCCCCGGCAGTTCGCCGGGGGCGCCGAGACCGGCCGCGTCCAGCGCCTGCGCGACCCGCCCGGACAGCGCGGCCGGGTCCGACCAGGCCGTGACCGCCACCCCGGCCGGCAGCGCCAGGTGCACGGCCACCGCGTCGACCAGCAGCGTCGCGACGGCCAGCGGCGCCGCGAGCGCGCCGGTCACCAGCAGCTTGGCCGCCAGCAGCCCCACCCGGCGCGGATAGCCCACCTGCGAGGCCGCCAGCCCCGGGTGCCGCACCTCGTGCCCGTACGACAGCGCGCCCAGCACCCCGGCCCCCAGCGCCGCGAACGGCAGCGGCACCAGCGGCACCGCCGCGGTCAGCAGCCGCACCGCCGCGGCGCCGCCGAGGTCGCCGTCGGCCGTCTGCCCCGCCAGCACGCCGGCGACCGCGGCGTCGCAGAGCAGCACCAGGCCGAGCAGCAGCCAGGTCGAACGCAGGCCGCGCACCCGGCGCAGCTCGTAGGCCAGAACTCGCACGGTCACTCGCTCCCAAGGTCGGAGGTCACGGGAACAACCACGCCGCCCCGGTCCGGCCCCGCCGGACCGGCGGGCTCGGTGGGCGGGTGCGCGGCGGAGGGGGGTGCGACCCGGCCCAGGCGGACGGTGTCGTCCGTTCTCAGGTCCGCGGCCCGGCCGCTCCGACCGGTCTGGCTGGTCTGGCCGCTCTGGCGGCTCTGGCCCGGGTGGCCGTCCGCCGAGCGGGCGAGGCCGGTCAGCCCCTCCCGGAAGAGCCGGTCCACGGCGACGGTCGGTGAGGCCTCCTCCTCGCGCCGCCGGCCGTCCCCGGCCCCGCGCCGCCCCGCGGCCGGGCGCCGGGGGACGGCCCGGATCCCGCTGCGGGCGGTGAGCGCGGACAGCGCGGTCGCGGCGGAGAACCCGGCCGTGGCCGCGACCGGAAGGGCGAGGGTGGGCCCGGGGTCCCGCTCCCGCTCGGCGGCGGCCGACGGGGCCGCCGCGGCGCTGCCGGGCTCCGTCTTCCCCTGCTCGGCCGTCCGGGCCGCCGCGGCCACCGGCAGCGCCGGCTCCCGCTCCTTCGCCCGCTCCTTCGCGCCGGCGCCCGCCGCCCGGGTCTTCGGCGGGCGGGCCGGTTCGGGCCCGGCCTGCACCTGCAGGTGCCCCGAGCGGCCGGAGCCGGCCGGCAGGGCGGCCCGGGGAGCGGGCTGCTCGGCCACCCGGTCGGCGAGTTCGTGCAGCAGGATGCCGTGCCGGTAGGCGAGCTCGCCGATCTCGGTCCGTCCGATCCCGGCCACCGCGAGCCCCGCCCCGCCGTCCCTGCGGACCTGCGCGCCGCAGCCCGCCAGCAGGTCGGCGAGCCGGGCCATCTGCGGCCCCCGGACGGCGACCTCGGGGCTGAGCCGGGTGCGCCGGAACTCCGCCACCGGCTGGTCGGCCGCCATCCGGCCCTCGTCCAGGGTGATCACCCGGTCGGCGAGCCGGGCGGCCTCCTGCGGCGTGCGGGTGGTGACCAGCACCGTGCCCCCGGCGGCGCCGAAGGAGCGCAGGAAGGAGTGGAACCACTCCACGTTGCGCGGGGAGAGGCCCTCGGTGGGCGCGTCCAGCAGCAGCGTGCCGGGCTCGCCGAGCAGCGCGGCGGCGAGGGCCAGCCGCCGGTGCATGCCCGGCGAGAAGGTGCGCAGGCGCTGGTCGGCGACGGCCGCGAGCCGGATCTGCTCCAGGAGTTCGTCGGCCCGGGAGGCCGGCACGCCGACGGCCGCGGCCAGCATCCTGAGGTGCCCCCGGGCCTTCCGGTCGGGGTGCCCGACGGCCTCCGCCGCCCCCGGCGCGCCGCCCGCTCCGGCGAGGACCACGCCGACCTCGCGCTCGGGCCGGCGCAGCCGTCGGTAGGTACGGCCGGCGAAGAGCGTGACGCCCCGGCCCCGTTCGAGCTCCAGCATCAGCCGCAGCGCGGTGGTCTTGCCCGCTCCCTCGGGGCCGAGCAGCGCCGTCACCGTGCCCGGGCGGGCCTCGAAGGTCAGATCCAGGACCGCCGGCGGAACACCCCGGCGGTAGACCTTGGTCAGTCCGGTGATCTGGATCATCGCTGGCTGCTCCCATGCCCTCGGCCGACCTGGTCCGCGCGGCGCAGGGTCGCGCCCGCACGGTTCCGCGCCAGCACATTAGGGGTCCGCACCGGCGATTCCGGGCATTGCGGGAGCGGCGCGGGCCCGCCGCCCGCACACCTCACCCGATCAGGGGACAATCCGATCCTGCGACCGAGACATCCGGGCGCCACCGGCCCGGACGGTTCCAGCACTCCGGGCGGGACCGTTCAGGACTTCGGCCGAGGCGGTTCAGGACTCCGGGCGCAGCATCGGCGGGTTGAGCACATTGGCCCCGCCGGCGGTGAACAGCTGGGCCGGGCGCCCGCCCTGACGGGTCGTCGTTCCGCCCGAGGGCAGCAGGAAGCCCGGGGTGCCGGTCACCTTGCGGTGGAAGTTCCGCGGGTCCAGCACCACGCCCCAGACCGCCTCGTAGACCCGGCGCAGCTCGCCGACGGTGAACTCGGGCGAGCAGAAGGCGGTCGCGAGCGAGGAGTACTCGATCTTGGAGCGGGCCCGCTCCACCCCGTCCGCCAGGATCAGTCCGTGGTCGAAGGCGAGCGGGACGCCGTCGACCTGGTTCGGGCCGAGGAGTTCGGTGACCGGGGCCCAGCGGGCGCCGCTGGCGTCGCCGCCGGCGCGCGGGGTCGGCAGGTCGGGCGCGAGCACCAGGTAGGCGACGCTGACCACCCGCATCCGGGGGTCGCGCTGGGGGTGGCCGTAGGTGGCGAGCTGTTCCAGGTGGGCGCCGGCGGTGCCGGGCCCGGCCGCGTCGTGGCCGGGGGCGGAGTGGGCGCGCAGGCCGGTCTCCTCGGCCAGCTCCCGCGAGGCGGCCTCGGCCAGGCCCTCGCCGGGGCGCACGAATCCACCGGGGAGCGCCCAGTAGCCCTGGTAGGGCGGCTCGCCCCGGCGGACCAGCAGGGCACAGAGCGCGTGCTCGCGCACCGTCAGCACGACCAGGTCGACCGTGACTGCGAACGGGGGGAAGGCCGACGGGTCATAACGCGACATGGCGACGATCATAGTCGTCTCTCTGACGATAAGCACAGGCCCGCGGAGGGGCCGTGCCGCGGCGGCCCCGGCCGCCCTCCGCCCCGCGCGGGCCGGTGGAACCCGGCCCGCGCCCGGGCGGCGGCAGCGGAGGCGGCGTCAGCGGGCCACCAGCTGGAGCTCGGCGGACGCCTCCTCGACCATCGCCACACCGATCCGGCTGACCCGGACCGAGAACGGTTCGCCGGCCACCCGCAGCCCCGTCAGTTCCAGCTCCCCGAGCGGCGCCGTGCTGGCCGGGCGGACCAGCACCCGCCCGCCGGGGACGTCCGGGCGCACCCCGGCGAGCGCGAACACCGCGTGCGCGGCCCCGGCGGCCGAGACCGCCGCCGGTCGGCAGGCCCCCGGGTGGGGCACCGGCGGGCAGCCGGGCGTCCACTGCTCCCCGGCGTACATCTCGGGCAGCCGGCCCTCGAAGTGGGCGGCGGCGCCGAGCAGCCCCTCCAGCAGGGCCCCGGCCTCGTTCTCGTAGCCGGCCTCCGCGAGCCCGGCGACGGCGAGCGCGGTCTCGTGGACGCGCACCGCCCCGCTGCGGTGGCCCAGCGGGTTGAACCGGGGCGACTTGGCGCTGAGCGTGCGCAGCCCCCAGCCGCTGTCCAGCTCGGGCGCGGCCAGCCGCTGGGCGAGCAGCCTGGTCTGCTCGCGGTCCAGCAGGCTCTCGTGCCGACCGCCCCCGGCGGACAGGCCCGGGTCGAGGAGGTGGACCAGGGAGGCGGCCACGGCGGGCAGCGGCTGGCCGCCCGGGGCGAGCCCGGCGGCGGGACGGCCACCGGAGAGGTCGTCCACCCAGAACCGCTCGCGGAACCGGCCGCGCAGGGCGGCCGCCCAGTCGCGCCACTCCTTTGCCCCGGGCCGCTCGAAGGCCTCCAGGAGTTCGGCGCCGTGCAGGGCGGCCCGGTGCGCCTGGGCCTGCACCTCGGCCCGGGCGGGCACCGGGTGGGCCGAGCGCTCCTCGACGGGGCGGCTCAGGTCGGTGACGAAGCCGTCCACCAGGCCCTCGCGCAGCGCGCCGAGCGCCCGCTCGGCGGCGGGGAGCAGCTCGGCCGCCTCCGCCCGGGGCAGGCCCCAGCGCCAGGCCTCGGCCAGCACGGTGACGAACAGCAGGGTCGCCTCGGTGGCCGTACAGGTCGGCGGCAGCTCGGGACCGCCGTGCCGCAGCGTGCCGGGGAGCAGTCCCTCGGGGCGGCGGGGGCCCTGGCCGGGTGCGGCGGCCGGCTGCTGACGGCGGGCCAGGGCGCGCAGGGTCCCGGCGGCGAGCCGGGTGCCGAGCGGCAGGGTCAGCCGGGCCGCCCATAGCGCGTCGGCCGGGGCGAGGCCGAACCGCCAGGGCGCGCCGGAGGCCAGGTAGAGGTCGGTGGGCCGGTCGGGGTCGGCGAACAGCAGCCCGCCGAGGGAGTCCAGGGAGCGGGACACCACCAGCGCCGCGCGCGGGTCGTCGCAGCGCACCTCGGGCTCGGCCCACGGGAGCGGGACGCCGGTCCCGCGGCCGCCCGGCGGACGCGGGCCGGCCACCGTGCTCTCCAGCCCGGCCCGCAGTTCGACCGACCAGCGCGCACCCGGCTGGAGGTCCAGGTCCCAGCGCAGCACGCCCGCGCCGGCCAGCACCGCGTGCGGCGAGGGCTGGGCGCTGACCGTGGCGCTGTGCGCGGGCCCGGCCCAGCGCAGCCCGGCGGACTGCACCTGGCCGGGCAGGTCCGGGGGCCGCTGTCCGGCGGCGATCTCGCCGACCGGGCCGAGGTCGGTGGCGAGCGCTATCTCCAGCGGCAGGCGGGCCGGGCGACTGCCGGCGTTGCGCACCGTGACGGTCTCCACGCCGTCGGCGTGGCGCAGCCGCTCGACGGTGAGCGCCGGATCCGGGTCGAGGTCGCCGGGCAGGCGCACGGCGCCCAGGAAGCGGGCCTGGGCCGCCGAGGTCAGGGTGCCCTGGAGCGGAAGCGGCTCGACCCCGCCGAGGCGCAGCTCCATCCGGGCCACCACCCGGACGCCGGAGCGGTAGAAGCCGTGCAGGCCGTGTCCGCGCAGCTGGCCGTCGGGGCCCGAGGCGGCCATCGCGGGCGCGTTCACACAGAGCACCGCGTGGTGCGTGGCGGCCGGCTGCGGGCGCGGCGGCGCGGGTGTCCCGGGCGCGGCGCGCCCCCGCCCGTTTCCGGACCCGGCGGACGCGGGGGCCGGACCGCCCGGAGCGCACTTCACACCCCGAGCCGCCGCCTGCGCGATGCTGGATCCCGGGGAACGGGCAGGAGGGTGCGATGAGCACGACCAGGGTCGCCCTGGTGACCAGCGAGGCCGGGCTCGGGCTCGACGAGGACCTGCCGCCCGTCGTGGCGGCGCTGGCCGAGCGCGGGGTGGCGGCGGAACCGGTGGTCTGGGGTGCGGCCCGGACGGCCTGGGAGCGGTTCGACCTGGCGGTCGTCCGCTCGACCTGGGACTACGTGGAGCGGCTCGACGCGTTCCTGGCCTGGGCCGACAGCACGGCGCGCGCCACCCGGCTGTGGAACCCGGCGCCGCTGATCCGGTGGAACAGCGACAAGCACTACCTGCGGGAGCTGGCCGGACGCGGCGTCGCCGTCGTCCCCACCCGGTTCCTCGAACCGGGCGCCCCGTTCGACCCGGCACGGCTGGACGGCCCGGACGGCGTCGTGGTCAAGCCGGCCGTCTCGGCGGGCGCGCTGGACACCGCCCGCTACCCGCCCGGCCACGCCGGGGCCGCCGCCCGGCACGCCCGGGCGCTGCTGGACCGGGGCCGCGGCGTGATGGTCCAGCCGTACCTGCCCCGGGTGGCGGAGGGGGAACGCGCGCTGGTCCTGTTCGGCGGGGTGCTCAGCCACGCGGTCCGCAAGGACCCCCTGCTGACGGAGCCGGGGGTGGTCGACAACGACCGCCACCCGCACCCCGGGGTCGTCCGGTACCGGCCGACCGGGGCGGAGGTCCGCACCGCGCTGGCGGCCCTGGCCGCCCTGCCCTCCGCCCGTCCCCCGCTGTTCGCCCGGGTGGACCTGGTGCTGGACGACCGCGGGGAGCCGGTGGTCCTGGAGGTGGAGCTGGTCGAGCCGAACCTCTTCCTCGACACCGATCCGCAGGCCCCCGCGCGGTTCGCCGACGCGGTGGTGGCGCTCCCGCAACCCCAGAGCTGAGCCCGGCGGACGGTCAGCGGCCCGGCGGCGGCCCGGCCGTCCAGTCCAGCAGCCGCCCCAGCGGCCAGGTGGTCACCAGCCGCTCCGCTCCCAACCCGGCCCTGGCGGCCCGCGCGTAGCCGGTGGACTGCCGGCGCAGCTGCTCGGGCGCGTGGGCGTCGGTGTCCACCGCGAACAGGCAGCCCGCCTCGACCGCCTGCCGCAGCAGGTCGTCGGGCGGGTCGCGCCGCTCGGGGCGGCAGTTGATCTCCACCGCCGTCCCGGACTCGGCGCAGGCCGCGAAGACCTCCCGGGCGTCGAAGCGGGACTGCGGACGGCCGCGGCCGGTGATGATCCGGCCGGTGCAGTGCCCCAGCACGTCGACGTGCGGGCTGCGCGCGGCGGCCACCATGCGGGCCGTCATCGGTCCGGGCTCGGAACGCAGCCCGGAGTGCACCGAGGCCACCACCACGTCGAGCCGGGCGAGCAGTTCCTCCTCCTGGTCGAGGGCGCCGTCCTCCAGGATGTCGCACTCGATGCCGGTCAGCAGCCGCAGGCCCGTGGCGGAGCGGGCGTTGACGGCGGCCACCACGGCCAGTTGCCGGCGTAGCCGGTCGGCGCCGAGTCCGTGGGCGATGGTGAGCCGGGGCGAGTGGTCGGTGAGCACCGCCCAGCGGTGACCGAGCGCACCGGCCGCCTCGGCCATCTCCTCGATCGGGCTGCCGCCGTCGGACCAGTCGGAGTGCAGGTGGCAGTCCCCCAGGCTCGCCGACGCGAGGTCCCAGCCCGCCAGGGCGGCCGGGCCGGTCTCCTCCTCCAGGCGGGCCAGGTACCCGGGCACCGCGCCGGCCGAGGCCTGGGCGATCACCTCGGCGGTGACCGGGCCGACCCCGCGCAGGGCCCGGGCCCGGGCCGCGTCCACCGGTCCGGCCGGCAGGGCGAGGACGGCGTCGGCGGCCGTGTGGAACGCCCGCACCCGGTACGGGGAGGCGTCGCGCCACTCCAGCAGGAAGGCGATCCGCCGCAGCGCTTCGACCGGGTCCATGCCTCCAGTGTTCGCCCCCGGCCCGGCGCGTGCGCGGGCCGCATGACCGGCCCGGTCCGGGGCAGGCGCAGTCCATGGCGACGACGCATGTGGAGACGGAGCGGAAGTACGACGGACCGGCCCTGCCGGAGCGGCTCGACCGGGCACCGGGGGTCGCCGCCGTGGAGCGGGGCGAGCGGCAGGACCTCGACGCGGTCTACTACGACACCCCCGACCTGCGGTTGCTGCGCCGGCGGATCACCCTGCGCCGGCGCTCCGGAGGGGGCGACGCCGGCTGGCACCTCAAACTGCCGATGGACGCGGAAGCCCGGCGGGAGGTCGCACTGCCGCTGGAGGCGGCCGGGCCGGACGGCGTGCCGCAGGAGCTGGCGCTGCTGGTGGCGGCGTACGCGCGCGGCGCCGGGCTCGGGCCGGTGGCGCACCTGTGCACGCACCGGGCGGAAACGGTGCTGCGGGACGACCGGGGCGAGGCCCTGGCACGGATCACCGAGGACCGGGTCACGGCCCGGGTGTGCACCGACGGCCCGCCGGGCGCAGCGGGCGACGGCGCCGGGCCCGATGCGGAGCCGATCGGCTGGACCGAGTTCGAGGTGGAGCTGGACCACGGCCCGGCAGCGCTGCTGGACGCGCTGGACGAGGTGCTCACCGACGCGGGGCTGGTCCGCTCGCCCTGGCCGTCGAAGCTCGCCCGCGTGCTCGGCGGGGAGCCCGCGCCGACCGCGCCCGCCGAGCCGGGGCCCCCGGGTTCGGCCGGCGCCGTGGTGACGGCGGGCCTGCGCGCCCGGGTCGGGGAACTGCTCGTCCTGGACGCGGCCGTGCGGCGCGGGGAGCCGGACTCCGTGCACCGCATGCGGGTCACCGCGCGCCGGCTGCGCAGCCTGCTCAGGGCCCACCGGCGGCTGTTCGACCGGCGCCGCACGCAGGCGCTGTCCGACGGACTGCGGTGGCTGGGGCGGCTGCTCGGCCGTGCCCGGGACCAGGAGGTGCTGGGCGAGCTGCTGGTGGAGCACCTCGACGCCGTACCCGCCCGGCTGCGCGGGGCCGCCCTGCGCGGCCGTCTCACCGAGCGCTACGCCCGGGGCTACCGGGCAGCCTGGCGGGAGGCGGTCTCCGGTCTCGACGGCGCGCGGTACCACGCCCTGCTCGACGAGCTCGACGCCTTCGCCGCCCGGCCGCCGCTGCGCCGCCGGGCCGGCCGGGACGCGCGCGCCTACCTGGCCGCCACCCTGCGGCGCGAGCAGCGGCGGACGACGAAGCGGCTGGACCGGGCGCTGCGCGCGGAGCCCGGCCCGCCGCGCGACCGGGCCCTGCACCGCGCCCGCAAGGCCGCCAAGCGCGCCCGGTACACCGCCGAGGACACCCGGACCGGGGTCCGGCGGCGCGCGGCGAAGCGGGCGGAGACCTTCGCCGCGCGGATGAAGAGGCTGCACAAGGTGCTGGGCGCGCACCAGGACAGCGTGGTGGCCCGGCAGGAGCTGGCCGTGCTCGCCGAGGACCCGGCGGGCCGGGCGGACGGCTTCGCCCTCGGGGTGCTGCACGAGCGGCAGCGGCAGGCGGCGGCGGTGGCCGCCGCGCGGCTGCCGGAGCTGCGCCGCCGGGCGGGCCGGCGGAAGCTGTCGCGGCCGGCCTGAGCGCGCCGCCGGGCGGGCGGGGGCCGGGAATGCGTGGCGGGCGGTGCGCGTTGCAGCCGGTGAAAACGACTTCCATTTCGGCGGAGGGCTTCACGGCCCGCCGCCGCGCGACCCGGGAGGACACCCCCATGGCCCGCAGCGAACTGCGCCCGGTGGTCAAGCTCCGCTCCACCGCGGGCACCGGCTACACCTACGTGACCCGCAAGAACCGCCGCACCGACGCGGACCGGATGGTGCTGCGCAAGTACGACCCGGTCGTGGGCCGGCACGTCGACTTCCGCGAGGAGCGCTGACCCGCCGACCAGCCCGGAACCGACCGAACCGACCCGACCCGAAGGAGAACCCGTGAAGCCCACCGTCCACCCCGCGTACCGGCCCGTCGTCTTCCGCGACAGGAGCGGTGACCTCGCCTTCCTCGCCCGTTCGACGGTCACCGGTGACCGCACCGTCGAGTGGGAGGACGGCCGCACCTACCCGGTGATCGACGTCGAGATCTCCTCGGCGAGCCACCCCTTCTACACCGGGCGGTCCCGCGTCCCCGACACCACCGGCCGCGTCGAGCGCTTCCGCCGGCGCTACGGCGACCGGTACTGACCGCCCCCTCGGCGGGGCCGCACCGCCCGGCCGCGGTGCGGCCCCGCACCGCTCTGGCGGTGGGGGCGCGACGCGGGCCATCATGGCGCCCATGGGGCGACCGAGGGAGAGCATCGACTGCGGGGACTTCACGCTGCGCCGGTGGCGCGGGCAGGAGGACCTCGCCGCGGCGCTGGCGCTGATCGAGGAGTCGCTGGAGCACCTGCGGCCCTGGGAGACCTGGATCGACGGGTACGACGAGGAGTTCACCCGGGGGTTCCTCGACCGCGCGGGCGCGCGCTGGGACGAGGGCGAGGTGTTCAACTACGCCGTCGCCGCCGGGGACGGCACCCTGCTCGGGATGTGCCAGGCCTATCGCGGGGCCGACCCCCGGGGGCCGCGGCTGGGCTACTGGCTGCACCCCGCCGCCACCGGCCGGGGGTTCGCGACCCGGGCGGCGGCGGCCCTGACCGCCGAGGTGTTCGCGCTGCCGGACGTGGAGTTCGTGGAGATCGCCCACGACCTGGCCAACACCGCCAGCGCCGCCGTGCCGCGCCGGCTGGGCTTCCGGGAGGTCCGGCGCGGGCCGGTCGCGCCGCCCGTGGCCCCGGCGGGCAGCGGGACCGAGGTGGTCTGGCGGCTGGAGCGGCCGGCCGACGCGCCGCGGCCGGGGTGAGCCGTCAGACGTGCGGGACGGTCGGGCCGCCGCTCGCGCGGTTGGCGCCGAGCGGGGCGAGGACGGCGGTGGCCGCCGCCAGCGACTCGGCGAGCAGCGCGGCGGTGCGGCTGGCCTCGTAGAGCTGCTCGCGGGCGTCGCGCGCGGTGCGCACGGCCGCGAACCCGCCGTCCCCGGCGGTCCCCGAGGCGATCCGGCCGGCCGCCTGCTCGCTGCTGAGGAACGCCTCGACGTGGTCCAGCAGTTCGGGCAGGCGCGCGGCGAGCCCGGCCAGCGCGCCGACGGTCTCGGCCGCCTCGGCGGCGTGCAGCAGGCCCGGGCGGCCGCCCTGCGGGGCGGTGCCGGCGGCGCGCAGGAGTTCGGCGGCCTCGGCGGCCAGGTGGGCGACGGACAGGTTGGGCGGGACGGGCCGGGTCATCGGGTTCCTCCTCGACGGTGGCGGCGGTGCGGGCCGGCGGAAAGCCCGGCGGTCCGCCGGGAACCTCCCCGACGGACCGTCAGCACCGGCCCGGGGCCCGTCTTCCCGCACCGGCGCGCGTCATGCCACCCGGTTGCGGCCGCGGTGGGCCGGGACCGCGCCGGCCGCTCAGGTCCCGCCGCCGGTCCCGGGCGGCTGCTCGGAGGAATCCGGCGGCCACCGGTCGGGGGTGGCGTAGGCGGTCAGCGCGTAGATGGCCACCACGTCGATCGCGATGATCGTCAGCGACCACACCGGGTAGGAGGGGATGAAGGACATCTGCGCGAAGGCGTTGAGCACCAGGACGGCGACGCCCGCCCACCGGGCCCACTGGGTGCGGACGGCCAGCACGCCGTAGGCGGCGGCCAGTTGCGCGACGGCCAGGGCCAGCATCACCCAGCCCCAGGCCAGCAGGTCGCCGAAGACGAAGTGGGCGTCGCCGATGAAGACGTGCGAGCCGGCGATGGCGGAGATGCCGTCCAGCGCGTTCAGCGAGCCGACCAGCACCAGCAGCACTCCGGCGAAGGTCAGCAGCCCGGAGCCGAGCTGGTCGCCCTTCGCGGACGCCCCGGCCGGCCGGGCGGCGCCGTGGGGAACGGCGGCGGTCATGGTTGCCTCCAGGTGGCGGGTCCGTCGCGGAGACGGCCCTCGGGTACGGACCTCGGTCACGGCCCTCGGTCACGGGCCCGCCCTCGGTCACGGCCTCGGGCAGGCCACGTACCCCACCACTGCGCCACGGCGGCGCCGCCGACGGGACCACCCGGTCCGGGTGATTCAGTGCCCGACGGCCACCTTCGCCGCCACGATGACCAGGCCCAGCAGCAGGTTGACCACCGCCTCGGCGAGGACCTGGCGCGGGGCGGCCCCGGCCCGGCGGGCGCCCAGGCTCGCCCAGCCCACCTGCTGGGCCACCGCGACGCCGAGGGCGAGCCAGGCGTTCTCCCGCGTCCCGAGCCAGGGGCTGACCAGCACCGCCAGGGCCGGCAGCGCCGCGGCCTCGACGATGGGCCACTCGTGCCGCCCCACCTCGACCACCTGGCGCCGGCTGACCTGGCGCCCGGCCTCGCGCTGCCCGGCGACGTGCGCGTAGACGTGCGCGGCCCAGAAAACCAGCCCGGTGACCACCAGCAGCAGGATGAGCGAGAACCTCGGGTGCGGCCCGTCGACGCTGGAGGCCGCGATCACCGAGGCCGCCAGCATCGAGCCGTAGACCGCCCCGGCGTAGTCGGTCCGCCGCGCCCGCTCGTCCGGCCCCGCTCCGGGCGGGACGGGCGAGCCGGGCGAGCCGGGCGGGCCGGGGACGCGCCGTCGCGGCGCCGGTCCGGGATCGGTCACGGCGGCCTCCCGCGGGGTAGCGACCGGGCCGGCCGGGCCGACCGGTCCTCGCGACGATCGTCGCCCGTGCGGCGGCCGCCGGCCTCACCCCGGGGAGGTGAGGCGGGGTTCCCGCCCGCTCCGATGGCACGCGGCGCCCGGCCCGTACTACCGTCGAGGTGGCGTCTCCCCGAGCGGCCCGCGGCGGTTCGCCCGCGGCCCGCCGCTCCGCTCCCGGCCGTGCCCACCGGCACGGCGGAACCCCCAGGCGGTGGCCCATGCCGCACACCCGCACCGCACCCGCGAGGCTTCCCAACGGCGACCCGATGCTGCTCACCCGGGTCCGTCCGCCCGCCCCTCCCGCCGCCACCTTCCTGCCGCGCGACCGGCTGCTGCGCCGGCTCGACGCGGCGGTGACCCGGCCGGTGACCCTGGTCGACGGCCCCGCCGGAGCGGGCAAGACCCTGCTGGTGGCCGACTGGCTGGCCCGCGGGCACCTGCCGGGCCCGGCCGGGTGGCTCACCCTGGAGACCGGCGACAACCAGCCCGGCACCTTCTGGGCGTACGTCCGCGAGGCGCTGCAGAGCGCCGTGCCCGGACTGCCCGACGAGGTGGGCGCCCCCGCCCGGGCCGAGTACGTCGAGCCCTCCCTGCTGGTCCACCTGGCCGCCTGGCTGAACGGCCTGCCCACTCCCGTGGTCCTGGTGCTGGACGAGTTCGAGCACATCGACAACCCCCGGTTGACCGAGCAGCTGCACGACCTGGTCCGGCACACCTCCGGGCAGCTGCGGCTGGTGCTGGTCGGCCGCAGCGAGCCGCTGCTGCCGCTGCACCGCTACCGGGCCGCGGACGAACTGGGCGAGCTGCACGCCGCCGACCTCGCGCTGAGCCGTGCCGAGGCGGCCGCGGTGCTGGCGCGCCACGGGCTGGATCTGGACGCCGCCACCGTCGGCGCGGTGCACCACGCGGTGTCCGGCTGGGCGGCCGGCCTGCGGCTGCTGGCGATCGCCGCCAAGGACTCGGACGACCCCGGCGCGTACCTGGGACGGATCGACACCGGGCACGCCGCGCTCTCCGACTACCTGCTCGCCGAGGTGCTGCGCACCCAGCCCGCGCCGACCCAGGACCTGCTGCTGCGCTGCAGCATCCTGGCCCGGGTCCACCCGGACCTCGCCGACGCGCTCACCGGCCGCCGCGACGGCCTGCGGATCCTGAGCCGGCTGCACCAGGACAACGCCTTCACCGACGCCCTGCCCGACGGCTGGTACCGGCTGCACCCGATGTTCGCGGGCATCCTGCGCCTGCACCTGCGCGCCGCCGACCCGGAGCGGATCGACGGGCTGCGGGTGCGCGCCGCCCGCTGGCTCGCCGACCACGGCCAGTACCGGGCCGCGCTGGACCACGCCGCCGAGAGCGGCGCCTGGGCGCTGGCCGCGCAGTTGCTGGTCGACCAGCTGGCCCTCGGCGAACTCCTCGCCGGGCGCGACGCCACCCGGCTGTGCGCGCTGTTCTCCCGGATGCCGCCGGGCGAGCACGCCCCGGCCGCCGACCTGGTGCGCGCCACCGTCCACCTGGCCCGCGACGAGGCGGACGACGCCCTGCGGATCCTGGAGCGGGTCGAACCCCGGCTGGCGGACCAGCAGCCCCCGCTCCAGCTGGCGGCCGCCTTCGTCCGCGCGGAGACCTCCCGCCGCCTCGGCTGCGCCGCGCTCGCCGAGAGCGCCGCCCGCCGGGCCCACGAGCTGGAGCACCTGGTGCCGGCCGAGCTGCTGGAGCGCCACCCCGAACTGCTCCCGCTGGTGGACGCCGGGCTCGGCTCGGCGCTGCTGTGGCAGGGGCGCCTGGACGAGGCGCGCGCCGCCCTGGACAGCGCCGCACAGGCACCGCTGTCGCCCACCACCGTCCGGCTGCGCCACGACTCGCTGTGCCGGCTCGCGCTGATCGACTACCTGCGCGGCTGGCCCGGGCGGGCCGAGCGCCGGGTGCACGAGGCCGACGAGGAGGCCGACCGCTCCAGCCTGCCGCCCGACAGCCGCACCGAGGTCCGTGACCTGGTGCTGGCCGCCGCGGCGCTGGAGCGCGACGAGCTGGCCGACGCCCGCTCGGCGCTGCACCGCCTCACGGCCGGCCACCACGCGCCCGACCGCGACCCGGTGGTCACCCTGGGCAGCGGGGTGATCCGGGCCAGGCTCCAGCTCGCCCAGGGCCGGCCCGAGGCCGCGCTGCGCCTGCTGGCGGAGACCCGGGAGCGCGAGCTCGCCGACCGGCCCTCCGACTGGAGCCGCGAGCGCCTGGCCGTCACGGCCTGCGCCGCCCTGCTGGCGGCCGGCCGGCCGCAGGACGCGGTGGCGGCCCTCGCCGGCGCGCCGACCCGGGCGCCGGACTCGGTGGTGGTGGCGGCGCAGGCGCAGCTCGCGGCCGGACGGGACGAGGAAGGGGCGCTCGGGCGGCTGCGCGCCCTGCGCGGCGATCCGGCGGTCGGCAGCGCGACCCGCACCCGGGCGCTGCTGCTGCTCGCGCAGGCCGGCGCCGACCACGACGGCCCGGACAGCACCCGCCTGCTGGTGCAGGCCCTGGCCACCGCCGAGCCGGAGCGGCTGCGCCGGCCGTTCCGCGAGTCGGCGCCGTGGGTGCGCCGCCAGCTGAGCCGACAGCCGCAGCTGGCCCGGGCCCACGCCTGGCTCCCGCAGGACCTGCGGCCGGCCGCCGTGGACGCGGCCCCCGACGGCGACGGCGCGCCGCCGGCCGAGCCGCTGACGACGCGGGAACAGGAGATCCTGCGGTGCGCGGCGCGGATGCTGTCGACCCAGGAGATCGCCGACGAGCTGTTCCTGTCGCCGAACACGGTCAAGACGCACCTCAAGAGCGTCAACCGGAAGCTGCTGACCGCCAACCGCCGCGAGGCGGTGCGCGCCGCCTCGCGGCTGCACCTGCTGGACGGGAAGCCCTGAGCCCGCGCACCGGCGGGCGGGGCCGCCGGCCCGCGCGTCGGCTCACCGCCGGCTCACTCCGGCAGCCGGCGCAGCTCCGTCACGGTCAGCCCCAGGGCCTGGCACCGGTTCAGCAGCCCGAACAGGTGCGCCTCGTCGACGACGTCGCCGTACAGCACGGTGTGGTCGGGGACGACCCGGCTCTCCAGCTCGGGGAAGCCCTCGCGGCGGGTGGTCTCCTGCAGCACGCCGGACACCTGGATCTCGTAGCGCATGGGGCCGGCTCCCTTCGCCTCGTCGGTGACCTCCAGCGTCACCGCCGCCCCGCGCGCACCGCATCACCCCCACCAGGTGACCCTCCCGCCCGGGCCCGGGGCACGCGGGGCGCGGCGGCTGCCGGCCGGGCGGTCACCCACGCCGGGTGATCCGGCGCCGCGCCGCCCGCTCGTAGGGTGGCGGCGCAGGCAGTCCCCGCCGGCCGTCCGGCTCCCGCCGCCCGTCCGGTTCCCACTGCCCGGCCACCGCCGTCCGTCGAGGGAGCACCCATGAGCGCCTACCCCCCGATCGCCGAGCACGGGATCATCGGCGATCTGCAGACCGCCGCCCTCGTCTCCACCGAGGGCGACATCGACTGGTGGTGCACCCCCCGCTTCGACTCCCCGAGCCTGTTCGCCTCCCTGCTGGACGCCACCCGGGGCGGCCGGTGCCGGCTCGCGGCCGACCGGGACGCGGTGCCCGAGGTCCAGGTGAAGCAGCTCTACCTCGCCGGCACGGCCATCCTGGTCACCCGTTTCCTCGCCCCGCAGGGGGTCGCCGAGGTGATCGACTTCATGCTCCCGGACACCTCGCCGCAGCCGAGCGAGCAGCACCGGATCCTGCGCACCGCCCGGGTGGTCCGCGGCCGGGTGCCCTTCGTGCTGGAGTGCCGGCCGCGCTTCGACTACGGCCGCGCCGCCCACCGGCTCGACCGGCCCGACGAGCGGACCGCCCTGCTGCGGAGCCCCGGCCAGGAGCTGTGCGTGCAGTCCTCCGCCCCGGTCGTGCTGGAGGCGGACGGCACCGACGTGACGGCCCGGTTCAGCCTCGGCGAGGGCGAGATGGCCACCGTCGTGCTGACCACCCGCCCGCCGGGCGCCGTGCTGCCCGCCCCGCCGCGCGACCAGGACACCCTCGCGGCCTTCGACGCCTGCCGCGCGTTCTGGTACGACTGGCTCAGGTCGTCCACCTACCGGGGCCGCTGGCGCCAGATCGTGGACCGCTCGGCGATCACGCTCAAGCTGCTCAGTTACCGGCCGACCGGCGCGCTGATCGCCGCCGCGACGACGGGGCTGCCGGAGCAGGTCGGCGGCGAGCGGAACTGGGACTACCGCTACACCTGGATCCGGGACGCCTCGCTCTCCGCGCACACGCTGACCGGCCTCGGCTTCCACGAGGAGGCGCGGGCCTTCCGCCGCTGGGTGCGCGAGCGGGTCGAGGCCGCCGCGGACGCCCCGGGCGAACGGCTGCAGATCATGTACCGCATCGACGGCGACCCCCACCTGAGCGAGGAGACCCTCGACCACTGGGAGGGCTACCTCGCCTCGTTCCCGGTGCGCGCCGGCAACGCCGCCGCCGACCAGCTCCAGCTGGACATCTACGGCGAGGCCGCCTACGCGTTCGCCGCCGACGAGAGCGACATGGGAGCGCTGCGCGGCTGGGACGCCTTCCGACGGCTGGTGAACTGGCTGACCGAGCACTGGGACCGCGCCGACGAGGGGGTGTGGGAGACCCGCGGCGGGCGCCAGGACTTCACCTACAGCCGCCTGATGTGCTGGGTCGCCTTCGACCGCGCCGTGCGCCTGGCCCGCCTGCACGCCCGCCCGGCGGACCTGGAGCGCTGGAGCTCGGTGCGCGACGACATCCTGCGCCAGATCGTGCAGCGCGGCTGGAACGACGAGCGCCGCGCCTTCGTCCAGCACTACGACACCGACGTCCTGGACGCCTCACTGCTGCTGATGCCCAAGGTCGGCTTCCTCTCCCCCACCGACCCGGACTGGCTGTCCACGCTGGACGCGATGGACCGGGAGCTGGTCTGCGACAGCCTGGTCTACCGCTACGACCCGGCCGCCTCCCCCGACGGGCTGCGCGGCACCGAGGGCACCTTCAACCTCTGCTCCTTCCTCTACGTCGAGGCCCTCGCCCGGGCCGGCCGGGTCGAGCAGGCCCGCTACGCCTTCGACAAGATGCTCACCTACGCCAACCACGTCGGCCTGTTCGCCGAGGAGATCGGCCCCTCCGGCGAGCAACTGGGCAACTTCCCGCAGGCGTTCACCCATCTCGCGCTGATCGACGCGGCCCTCGCCCTCGACGAGGAGCTGGACCGCCGGGGCGCCGCCTGACGGCGCGCGATGCCCGGCACCGCGATCCGTCCGGTGTCCGTCCAGGTTCGTGAAAGGAGCCCGGCCATGGCCTCCACCGCCCACCCGGCGCGCCCGCGCCGCAACCTGCTGCCGTTCGCGGGCGTGGCGCTGATCCTGCTGGCCCTGTTCAACGGGTGGGACGCGATGGCGGCCCTGATCGACTCCCCCGTCGTCACCGGCACCGACCGCTACGTCTTCGGCGACCTGCACAGCCTGGGCTGGGCGGTGCTGGCCCTCGCCGTCGCCCAGGGGCTGGCCGGCATCACGCTGCTGACCGGCGACCTGCCCAGCCGCTGGTTCCCGGTGACGGTGCTGTGCGCCAACGTCTTCGTGCAGTTCGTCTTCCTCCCGAGCTACCCCGCCTGGTCACTGCTGATCATCGCCGTCGACGTGGCCGCGCTCTACGCCGTGCTCACCTCGCCCGCGCCGGGGAGCCGGACATGACCGCCGCCACGGCCCGCCCCGCCGCGGCCGGGCGGCGCGTCCTGGTCCCGCTCGCCCTCGCCCAGTTCATCTGCAGCTTCGCCGGTTCCAGCATGAACGTGATGATCAACGACATCAGCGAGGACCTCGACACCAGCGTCCAGGGCGTCCAGGTCGCGATCACCGTGTTCCTGCTGGTGATGGCCGCCCTGATGATCCCCGGCGGCAAGCTCACCGACCGCTGGGGGCGCAAGCGCTGCCTGATGCTGGGCCTCGGCGTCTACGGCGTCGGCGCCCTGCTCAGCGCGGCCGCCCCCGGGCTCGGTGTGCTGATCCTCGGCAACTCGGTCCTGGAGGGCGTCGGCACCGCGCTGCTGATCCCCCCGGTCTACATCCTGACCACCCTGCTCTTCACCGGGACCGCCGCCCGGGCCCGGGCGTTCGGCGCCATCATGGCGCTCGGCGGCATCGGCGCGGCGGCCGGACCGCTCATCGGCGGCCTGCTCACCACCGCGATCGACTGGCGCGCCAACTTCGGCTTCCAGGTCGTGGTGGTGGCCGCGATCATGCTGCTCACCCGCACCCTGGAGGACCCGCTGCCGCCCGACCCCGACCGGCCGTTCGACGCCGTCGGCGCGGTGCTGTCGGCCGCCGGCCTGGTCCTGCTGGTCACCGGCATCCTCGCCGCCGACAACAACGCCTGGCTGATGGTCGCCCTGCTGGCGGCCGGCGCGGCCGTACTGGTCGGCTTCTTCGCCTGGATCCGCCGGCTGGAACGCGCGGGGCGCGAACCGCTGCTGGCCACCAGCCTGTTCCGGGACCGCACCTCGAACCTCGGCCTGGTGACCCAGAACGCCCAGTGGCTGGTGCTGATGGGGGTGTCCTTCACGGTCGGCGCCTACCTCCAGGTCGTCCGCGGCTACAGCGCCATCGCCACCGGCGGGGTGTTCACCGCCGCCACCGTGGGGCTGCTCTTCTCCTCGCTGGCCGCCGAGCGGCTGGCGAAGCGCCGCGCCCAGCGCACCCTGATCGTCACCGGCTTCGCCGCGACCACGGCCGGCATCGTCGTGCTGCTCCTGCTGGTGCGCTCCTTCGACGGCGTCTGGGCCTTCACCCCCGGTCTGCTGCTGATCGGGCTCGGCCTCGGCCTGATGCTCACCCCGTCGGTCAACGTCGTGCAGTCCGCGTTCCCGGACCGCCGCCAGGGCGAGATCTCCGGCCTGTCCCGCAGCGTCTCCAACCTCGGGTCCTCGCTGGGCACCGCCGTCGCCGGCACCATCCTGGTCTCCGAACTCAGCCGCAACGGCTACGCCGCGGCGATGATCGCGCTGGCCGGCTTCGGGGTGGTCGGCCTCGGGGCGGCCCTGCTCCTGCCGCACGACCGCCCGGCCGGCAGCGGGGAGGCCCGGTCCGTCCCCGGGCGGTGAGCGGCTCGCACCGCCCGGGGACGGCGCCGGGCGCGCCGGGTCATGCCGGGCCGGTTCCCGGCGGGGCGCTGCCGACGGCGCTCAGCGGGGTCGCCAGGGACTCCAGACTGCGGCGCTCCGCGCGGACGCCGAGCGCGGCCTCCACCAGGCCGGCCAGCGTCATCAGCCCGGCGCCGACGCAGAACGCCAGGGTGGTGTCGGAGACCTCGCCCGTGCTCACCAGCCCGTTGAACAGCAGCGGACCGCTGATGCCCCCGGCCGCCGTGCCGACGGCGTAGAAGAAGGCGATGCACAGCGCCCGGGTCTCCAGCGGGAAGATCTCGCTGACCGTCAGGTAGGCCGAACTCGCGCCCGCCGAGGCGAGGAAGAGCACGGCCGTCCAGCAGGCCGTCATGGTGACGGCGGACAGCGCCCCCTGCTGGAAGAGCGCGGCGGTACCGAAGAGCAGCACGCCGGATCCGAGGTAGGTGCCGGCGATCATCGGTTTGCGGCCGACCGAGTCGAAGAGGTGACCGAGCAGCAGCGGGCCGAGGAAGTTGCCGAGCGCGATCACCGCGAAGTAGTAGCCGGTGTCGCCCTCGGGAACGTCGAAGAAGGTGGTCAGGATGACGGCGTAGCCGAAGGTCACCGCGTTGTAGAGGAACGCCTGGCCGATGAACAGGGCCAGGCCCAGGACGGTGCGGCGCGGGTACCGGGTGACCACGGTGCGGGCGATGACGAGGAAGCCGAGCGGGCCGCGCTCGCGGATCAGCATCGGCTCGCCGGTGACCGGCGGCAGCGCGGAGCCCGTCCGCTCCTCGGTGATCCGCTCGGCCTCGGCCACCACCGCCTCGGCCTCGTCGGCGCGCCCGTGCGTGACCAGCCAGCGCGGGCTCTCCGGGACGTGACGGCGCACCAGGAGGATCACCAGGCCGAGCGCCACGCCGATGCCGAAGGCCAGCCGCCATCCCGTGTCGGTGGCGAACAGCGCGGTGTCGAGCAGCGCGATGGAGGCGAAGGCGCCGACGGCCGCGCCGATCCAGAAACTGCCGTTGATGATCAGGTCGATCCGCCCGCGCACCCGGGCCGGGATCAGTTCGTCGATCGCGGAGTTGATCGCCGCGTACTCGCCGCCGATGCCGAAGCCGGTGAAGAACCGGCAGACGAAGAAGAACCAGGCGCTCCAGGAGAACGCGGTGACGGCGGTCGCGGCGAGGTAGACCGCCAGCGTCAGCATGAAGAGCTTCTTGCGGCCCAGCCGGTCGGTGAGCCAGCCGAAGAACAGCGCCCCGCTGCACGCGCCCGCCACGTACACGGCGGCCGCGACCGTGGTCACCTGCGCGGTGGAGATGCCGATGCCGCTGCCCGGTTCGGCGAGCCTGGCCGCCATGTTGCCGACGATCGTGACCTCCAGGCCGTCCAGGATCCAGACGGTGCCCAGGCCGATCACGATCCGCCAGTGCCAGGCGGACCACGGCAGGCGGTCCAGCCGGGCCGGGATCGTGCTCTCGACGGCGCCGCCGCCCGGTCCGGCCGTCGCGTCGCGGCCCCGGCCGGCCGTTCTCGTCCGTTCCCCCACTGCTGCCTCCTCCGCTCGCACCGGCCATGGACCACCGGCGTCTGCCCGATCCCGCGGCGGACATGCCGACGGTCGCGCGGACCGGGGCAGCCGGCGCCGTGCGGGTTCTGTCAGCGCTATTGACGGAATGTCCAACAATGGCGATTCTCGTCAGCACCGAGTGCGCGGGACCTGACGACCGGCCAGGGTGCGGTGCCGCGCCACGGGCGGGACGCCGGCCGCGCCGTCCGCCCGTCCGGAACTGGGGTGCCCATGACCCGACTCCCCCGCTTACGCCTCCGATTCGCCACCCTGCTCGCCACCCTGCTCGCCCTGGTCGCCGCCGCGCTCGCCGCCCCGGCCCGCGGGGCGGGCGGCGCGAACTGGTGGGAGCCCGTCGCCCGGCCGGCGCCCGACGCCGCGATCGGCGTCACGGGCGAACCGTTCACCGGCACCGACGCCCAGGGCCGGGTCCGCGGCTTCGTCGACGCGCACGACCACATCATGGCCAACGAGGCCTTCGGCGGCCGCCTGATCTGCGGCAAGGCCTTCTCCCCCGCGGGCGTCGAGGACGCCCTGAAGGACTGCCCGGAGCACTACCCCGACGGCTCGCTCGCCATCTTCGACATGATCACCAAGGGCGGCGACGGCAAGCACGACCCGGTCGGCTGGCCGACCTTCGCCGACTGGCCGGCCCACGACTCGCTGACCCACCAGCAGAACTACTACGCCTGGGTGGAACGTGCCTGGCGCGGCGGCGAGCGGGTGCTCGTCAACGACCTGGTGACCAACGGGGTGATCTGCTCGGTCTACTTCTTCAAGGACCGCAGCTGCGACGAGATGACCTCCATCCGCCTGCAGGCGCAGCAGAGCTACGCGATGCAGTCCTACGTCGACGCGATGTACGGCGGTCCGGGCAAGGGCTGGTTCCGGATCGTCACCAGCAGCACGCAGGCCCGGGACGTCGTCCGCCAGGGCAAGCTGGCCGTCGTCCTCGGCGTGGAGACCTCCGAGCCGTTCGGCTGCAAGCAGGTGCTGGACGTCGCCCAGTGCGGCCAGGCGGACATCGACCGCGGCCTCGACGAGCTGTACGGCCTCGGCGTGCGCAGCATGTTCCTGTGCCACAAGTTCGACAACGCGCTGTGCGGGGTGCGGTTCGACGAGGGCTCGCTGGGCGCGGCGATCAACGCCGGCCAGTTCCTGTCGACCGGCACCTTCTGGCAGACCGAGACGTGCCCGGGCCCGCAGCACGACAACCCGATCGGCCTGGCGCCGACCCCGGCCTCGATCCAGAGCCAGCTGCCCCCGGGGGTGGCGGCGCCCTCGTACGCGGCCGGCGCGCAGTGCAACACCCGCGGCCTGACCGAGCTCGGCGAGTACGCCCTGCGCGGGATGATGCGGCGCGGCATGATGCTGGAGCTCGACCACATGAGCGTCAAGGCGGCCGGGCGGGCGCTGGACGTCATGGAGTCGGTGTCCTACCCGGGCGCCCTCTCCTCGCACAGCTGGATGGACCTCGGCTGGACGGAGCGCGTCTACCGGCTCGGCGGCTTCGTCGCCCAGTACATGAACGGCGCGGAGGCGTTCAGCGCGGAGGCGAGGCGCACCGACGCGCTGCGCGACAAGTACGGGGTCGGGTACGGCTACGGCACCGACATGAACGGCGTGGGCGGCTGGCCCGGTCCGCGCGGGGCCGGGACCGCCAACCCGGTGCGATACCCGTTCCGCACCGCCGACGGCGGCTCCCTGGTCGAGCGCGCCACCGCCGGCAGCCGCACCTGGGACGTCAACACCGACGGCGCCGCGCACTACGGCCTGGTGCCGGACTGGCTGGAGGACATCCGGCAGGTGGGCGGGCAGGACGTGGTCGACGACCTGTTCCGGGGCGCGGAGTCGTACCTCACCACCTGGGGCGCCTCCGAGCGGCACCGGTCCGGGGTGAACCTCGCCGCGGGTGCCTCGGCCGGGGCGAGTTCCGCCGAGTGGAACCCGTTCACCGACTACGGGGCCGCCCGGGCCGTCGACGGCAACGGCTCCAGCCGCTGGGCCAGCGACTGGAGCGACGACCAGTGGCTGCGGGTGGACCTGCCCGCCACCGCCCTGGTCGGCCGGGTCACCCTGGAGTGGGAACGCGCCTTCGCCCGGGCCTACCGGATCGAGGTGTCCACCGACGGGACGAACTGGAGCACGGTGTGGTCCACCGCCTCCGGCGACGGCGGCCTGGACACCGCGCGGTTCCCCGCCGTCCCGGCCCGCCACGTGCGGATCCACGGCGAGCAGCGCGGCACCTCCTGGGGGTACTCGCTGTTCGAGGCGGGCGTCTACCGGAGCTGACGGGAGGGCGTCGGAAACCGCCGGAAGAAATTCCGCGCGGTGATGTCGAGAAGCCGTGGGTGGCTCCGTCCCAGGGTCGAAGGCGGCCACAATGGGCCGCAGGAACTCCGAGGAGAGGGTCACCATGGCCAAGTACCTGCTGCTGAAGCACTACCGCGGCGCGCCGGAGTCGGTCAACGACGTCCCCATGGACCAGTGGACGCCCGAGGAGATCGAGGCCCACATGCAGTACATGCGGGACTTCGCGAACCGGCTGGAGAAGAGCGGCGAGTACGTCGACGGCCAGGCGCTCGCCCCCGAGGGGGCGTGGGTCCGGTACGACGGCGAGGGACGCCCGCCGGTCACCGACGGCCCGTTCGCGGAGACCAAGGACCTCATCGCCGGCTGGATGGTGATCGACGTCGACAGCTACGAGCGCGCCGTCGAGCTGGCCGGGGAGCTGTCCGCCGCGCCCGGGGCGGGCGGGCGGCCGATCCACGAGTGGCTGGAGCTGCGCCCGTTCTACGGCTCCGCGCCGACCGTCACGGAGTGACGTCTCCGGTGGACGAGGCCCTGCTGCGCAGCCTCACCCCGGGCGTGCTCGCCGTCCTCGTCCGCCGCGGAGCCGACTTCGCGGCGGCCGAGGACGCCGTCCAGGACGCCCTGGTGGAGGCCCTTCGGGTCTGGCCGGCCGGTTCGCCGGCGGACCCGAAGGGCTGGCTGGTCACCGTGGCCTGGCGCAAGTTCCTCGACGCGGCCCGGGCGGACACCGCCCGGCGCCGCCGGGAGGACCGGGTCGAGGAGGAGCCGGCCCCGGGCCCGGCGTCCGCGGTGGACGACACGCTCCGGCTGTACTTCCTGTGCGCCCACCCCTCGCTGACGCCCGCCTCGGCGGTCGCGCTCACCCTGCGCGCCGTCGGCGGGCTCACCACCCGCCAGATCGCCCGGGCCTACCTGGTGCCCGAGCCGACCATGGCGCAGCGGATCAGCCGGGCCAAGCGCACGGTCTCCGGCGTGCGCTTCGACCGGCCCGGCGACGTGGCGACCGTGCTGCGGGTGCTCTACCTGGTGTTCAACGAGGGCTATTCGGGCGATGTCGACCTCGCCGCCGAGGCGATCCGGCTGACCCGGCAGCTCGCGGCCCGGGTGGACCACCCCGAGGTGGCGGGGCTGCTCGCACTGATGCTGCTGCACCACGCCCGGCGGGCCGCCCGGACCACGCCGGACGGCGACCTGGTGCCGCTCGCCGAGCAGGACCGCGGCCGCTGGGACACCGCGGCGATCGCGGAGGGCGTGGCGGTCCTCCAGGCGGCTCTCGCCCGCGACCGGCTGGGCGAGTTCCAGGCGCAGGCGGCGATCGCGGCGCTGCACGCGGACGCGCGCAGCGCGCCGGAGACGGACTGGGTGCAGATCGTCGAGTGGTACGACGAACTGCTGCGGCTGACCGGCAGCCCGGTGGTCCGGCTGAACCGCGCGGTCGCGGTCGGCGAGGCGGACGGGCCGCGCGCCGGGCTGGCGGCGCTGGCGGAGGTCGACGCCGGGCTCCCGCGCCGGACGGCGGCGGAGGCCCATCTGCGGGAGCGGGACGGCGACCTCGCGACGGCGGCCCGGCTGTACGCCGAGGCGGCCCGTGAGGCGGCCAACGTCGCCGAGCGGGACCACCTGACCCGCCGGGCCGCCCGGATCAACACCGCGCTCGCGGCGGCGCGGCGGGAGTCCTGATCCGCCCGCGCCCGGCGGGCCGGCGGCGCGTTGCGGCCGCCCCGGGCCGGGGCGTCGCAGCGCGGGGCCCGGGGCAGAATACTTGCACTAGCGCTTTATCAGCTCTGGCCGGTATTCACCTTCATGGCTTACCCTTGGGTACCGCCCCATTCGGTAAGGAGACCGGCCCCATGACCGCCACGGACCCCGCGCTCACCGCCCTGGCCAGCGGCTGGGGCGCGCTCTCCCTCCTGCACGGCAGGATCGAGTCGCACATCGAGCGCGCCCTGCAGTCCAGGCACGACCTGAGCGTGCGGGAGTACTCGCTGCTCGACGTGCTCAGCCGGCAGCACGACGGTGAGGGCGGCCACCTCCAGATGAAGCAGGTCGCCGACGCGGTCGTGCTCAGCCAGAGCGCGACGACCCGGCTGGTCACCCGGCTGGAGGACCGCGGACTGCTGGCGCGCTACCTGTGTCCCACCGACCGCCGCGGCATCTACACCAATGTCAGCGAGGAGGGGCTGAAGCTGCTGGAGGAGGCCCGGCCGACCAATGACGCGGCGCTGCGCGAGGCGCTCGACGAGGCCGCGCGCAACCCCGAGCTGGCCTCGCTGGTCGAGGCCGTCGAGGCCGTGAACGCCCCGGCGCGACTCGGCTAGCCGCCCGCCTCCCGTCCGCGCCGACCGGCCCCAGCACTCCGCTGGGGCCGGTTTTTCGTGCCCCGCGATGACATGTGACCGCCGACATCCAGAGAACGACCACATCACGCGCTTGCACATATCGCGCGTCTGCAACTATTGTCGAGACACGCAAGGAGCTCACTCAAGCAATCACAGAAGGGTCGGGCCCAATGCCTCTCGCACTGCTCGCTCTGGCCGTCGGCGCCTTCGGCATCGGCACCACCGAATTCGTGATCATGGGACTGCTGCCCGAGATCGCCGCCGACTACGGCGTCTCCATCCCCACCGCGGGCCTGCTGGTCACCGGCTACGCGCTCGGCGTGGTCCTCGGCGCCCCGCTGCTGACCGTGCTCGGCACCAAGGTCAGCCGCAAGCGGATGCTCATGCTGCTGATGGGCCTGTTCGTGCTCGGCAACCTGGTCTCGGCCCTCGCTCCCTCGTTCGGCATGATGCTCACCGGCCGCGTGGTCGCCTCGCTCGCCCACGGCGCGTTCTTCGGCATCGGCTCCGTCGTCGCCGCCGACCTGGTCGCCCCGGACAAGAAGGCCGGCGCCATCGCCACCATGTTCACCGGCCTCACCGTCGCCAACATCGTCGGCGTGCCGCTCGGCACCTCCATCGGGCAGGCCGTCGGCTGGCGCACCACCTTCGCCGGCGTGGCCGCGCTCGGCGTGGTCGGCCTGCTCGGCGTCGCCAAGCTGGTGCCCGCCATGCCCCGCCCCGAGGGCGCCCACCTGCGCCGCGAGCTGACCGCCTTCCGCAACCCGCAGGTCCTGCTCGCCATGGCGATGACCGTGCTCGGCTTCGGTGGCGTCTTCGCCGCGATCACCTACATCGCCCCGATGATGACCAACGTGGCGGGCTACTCGGACGGCGCGGTCACCTGGCTGCTGGTCCTCTTCGGCACCGGGATGTTCCTCGGCAACCTGCTCGGCGGCAAGTACGCCGACCGCAAGCTGATGCCGATGCTCTACACCACCCTGGGCGGCCTCGCCGCCGTGCTCGCGCTGTTCACCGTGACCGCGCACAACAAGGTCCTCGCCGCGATCACCATCATGCTCGTCGGGGCGCTCGGCTTCGCGACCGTCCCGCCGCTGCAGAAGCGGGTCCTGGACCAGGCCCACGGGGCGCCCACCCTGGCCTCCGCCGTGAACATCGGCGCCTTCAACCTCGGCAACGCGCTCGCCGCCTGGCTGGGCGGCATGGTCATCGCCGCCGGCCTCGGCTACACCTCGCCGAACTGGGTCGGTGCCGCCCTCGCCGCCGCGGCCCTCGTGCTCGCCCTGTGGTCCGCCGCCCTGGAGCGCCGCACCTCCGCGACCGCGACCACGGCGGCCCCCGTCACCACCGCCGTCGCCGCCCACCACTGACCTCCCCCGTCCGGCTCCCCCACCCCCCGGAGAACCACCCCATGAGCACCACCGCCGTCACCCCGCTGACCACCGCCGACGCCGAGACCCTGGTCACGGCCGCCCGAGCCGCCGCCGAGGCGGCCGGGGTCCCGGTCAGTGTCACCGTCCTCGACGCCGGGGGCCACCTGCTGGCCTTCCGCCGCGACGACCGGGCCGTCCTCATCTCCGGCGAGACCAGCACCCGCAAGGCCTACACCGCGCTGCAGCTGAACGCCCCGACCGCCGACCTGGTCGACCTGGTCAAGCCCGAGGGGCCGTTCCACTCGCTGCCGACCGCGCTCGACCGGCCGCTGCTGTTCATCGCCGGCGGCATCCCCGTCCACCGCGACGGCCGTCTCGTCGGCGCGATGGGCGTCGGCGGCGGCGCCCCGGAGCAGGACCACTCCTTCGCCGCCGCCGCGCTGCGGGAACTCGCCCGATGACCCGCACGCCCCGCGAGGTCTTCGCCGACCACAACGGACGGACCGCCCCTCACACCCCCCACCACCGCACCGACCGAAAGACCGGCACCACCGTGAACACCCCCACCGTCCCCACCGTGAAGCTCAACAACGGCGTCGAGATCCCCCAGCTCGGCTTCGGCGTCTTCCAGGTCCCCGACGACCGGACCACCGCGGCCGTCGCCGCCGCCCTGGAGGCCGGCTACCGCAGCATCGACACCGCCGCGATCTACGGCAACGAGACCGGCGTCGGCCGGGCCCTGGCCCGGGCGGGCGTGCCGCGCGAGGAGCTGTTCGTCACCACCAAGCTGTGGAACACCGACCAGGGCTACGACGAGACCCTGCGCGCCTTCGACGCCGGCCTCGCCAAACTGGGCCTGGACACCGTCGACCTGTACCTGATCCACTGGCCCGCCCCGGCCCGGGACCGCTACCTCGACTCCTGGCGCGCCATCGAGCGCCTCGCCGCCGAGGGCCGGATCCGCGCCGCCGGCGTCTCCAACTTCCAGCCCGCCCACCTCCGGCGCCTGCTGGACACCAGCGAGCTCGTCCCGGCCGTCAACCAGGTCGAGCTGCACCCCGGTCTGCAGCAGGCCGAGCTGCGCGCCTTCCACGCCCGGCACGGCATCGCCACCGAGGCCTGGAGCCCGCTCGCCCAGGGCGCCGTCCTGGACGACCCGGCGATCACGGCGATCGCCGCGCGCACCGGCAAGTCGCCCGCGCAGGTGGTGCTGCGCTGGCACCTGCAGCTGGGCAACATCGTGATCCCCAAGTCGGTCACCCCGGCCCGGATCCGCCAGAACCTCCACGTCTTCGACTTCGAGCTGACCGGCGAGGACATGGCCGCGATCGCCGCGACCGACCGCGGCCTGCGCACCGGCCCGCACCCGGACCAGCTCAACTGATCCTCCCGACGACCCTCGCCGGCCGACGGTCCGTCAAGAGGGCGGCGGGGTGGGGTCGAGGTCAGGATCTGACCTATACGGAGCCTACTGTGAAGCACGTCGGACGGCACGAGCCGCCGGCAACGGATGCACGACGGAGGCAGAGACATGAGCGACACCGCGACCATCACCCCCCTCGCGGTCACCGGCGAGCGGGCCGACCTGCTGGCACAGCTCGCCACGCAGCGCCAGTTCCTGCGCTTCACCACCCGCGACCTGACCGACGAGCAGGCCGCCCTGCGCACCACCGCCGGCGAACTGTGCCTGGGCGGCCTGATCAAGCACGTCGCGTCCGCCGAGCGGGCCTGGGTCGCCTTCATCCTCGAAGGCACGTCGGCGATGCCCGACTTCACCAAGCTGACCGAGGCCGACCTGGAGCAGCGGACCAACGAGTTCCGCCTGCTGCCGGGCGAGACCCTGACCGGCGTGCTCGCCGCCTACGAGGAGGTGGCCGCCCGTACCGACACGGTGATCGCCGCCCTGCCGGACCTCGACATCTCCCACCCGCTGCCCCCGGCCCCGTGGACCGAGCCCGGCACCCGCTGGTCCGCCCGCCGGGTGGTGCTGCACATCATCGCCGAGACGGCCCAGCACGCCGGCCACGCCGACATCCTGCGCGAGTCGCTGGACGGCGCCAAGACCATGGGCTGACACCCGCCGACGCCCCCGGTACGCGCTCGGCCGCGCACCGGGGGCGGGCCGGTCACCGCACCACGCGGATCTCCGGCATCGGCGGCCGTCGGGCACCGACCGGGCGGAGCAGAACGCGGCGGGCCCGCTCCCGGACCCCGCGCCGGCCCGGGTCGGTGGACGGCGCGTCCTTCGACCGGCGTCCGGCGTCGTCAGGACCGCTCGTCCGGGACAGCACCGCGTCGATCGCCCGCAGCTCCGCGAGGACCTCTCCGTCGAGGCGCCCCACCCCCGTCCGGTGATCGACCAGCCGGTGGGCGTGGCCGTGGTCCGGGGCGCGTTCGTCCGCCGGGACGCCGTGCCGGTCGAGCCAGGCGCGCCGGCCCTCCGCGCCGGCCGCCAGGGCGGTCAGGGACTCCGTCAGCAGCCGGTGTCCCGGAGCGGTTTCGGAAGGCGACACCGCCGGATCCGCTCAGGCGAGGTGGCGGGTGAAGAAGGGGAGGGCGGCGTCCCGTTCGTGGGGCGGGAGGTCGCCGTGGCGGCCGGGGTTGGCGTGCAGCGTCTTCTCGGCGGAGCCGAGCGCCTCGAACAGGGCGAGGCCCGCCGTCCGCGGCACGCGCTCGTCGTCCCACTGGAGCAGGAAGCGCACGGGGGCGGTGATCCGGGCGGCCTCGGCGGCCGAGGCGAGGGCCCCGCCGAGGCCGAGGACTGCGGCGCGGACGCGGGGTTCGGCCGCGACGAACGGGACGCCGAGTCCGCAGCCGAGCGAGATCCCCCAGTAGCCCACCGGGGCGGCGCCGACGTGGTCGAGCCGCTGGACGGCGTCCAGCACCGCCCGCCATTCGGGTACGGTGCGCCGGGCGACCAGGGCGTGGAACTCGGCGAGCAGGGGCCCGGGTTCGGCCCCGGCCTCGATGCGGGCCCGGTTCGCCGTGGCGATCCGGTCGTACTCCTCGTGCAGCGGCCGGTCGCCGTGGCCGGGGACGTCCGGCGTGACGACCGCGAAGCCGCACCCGGTGACGAGGCGGTGGGCGAGGGCCAGGACGGCGGGGGCCTTCTTGTGCTCGCCACCGCCGTGTCCGAGCAGGATCAGCGGGCGGGGGCCGGTGGAGCCGGCCGGCGTCCAGAGCGCGCCGGGGACGTCCCCCAGGGCGAAGAGCTGCTCACGGATGCCGTCGGACGACGTGTCGGAAGTGAAGCGCATTGCGGTACGGGCCTTTCGGGGTGCCTGTCGCGGGCACTCCCCGGGCCATGCGAGGGAGGGGTGCCCGACCTGTCACAGCGTTGATCGGTCCCACCTCCTCGGGTCGCAGCGGCGCACGGCGACGTGGACGGTACCACGGGGCGCCGGGGCCGCACAGGGGAGTTAGAGGGTCTCACTTAAATTGTTGACACTCACAACGGCAAGGAGTTACAACTTATAACGAACGCGAAATCCTCTAGGGAAATGGAGGGCGCAGCCATGAGTGAGCAGCGCCTGCTCGAAGTCGTCCTGCCCGGCGTGGTGGCCCCGGAGGGGCTGGAGATCCGGTACGGGACCGTGCCGGAGGCCGGCCGGGGGCAGGTCGTGATCGGGGTGGAGGCGACCGGAGTGTCGTTCGCCGAGCAGCAGATGCGGCGCGGACGGTACTACGACCAGCCGCCGTTCCCGTTCGTCCCCGGCTACGACCTGGTCGGCCGGGTGCTGGCCACCGGCGAGGGCGTGGATCCGGCGCTGGCCGGCCGGCGGGTCGCCGCGCTGGTCAAGGTCGGCGGCTGGGCCAGCCACGTGGCGCTCGCCGCCGCCGACGTGGTGCCCGTGCCGGACGGCCTCACCCCGGCCGAGGCGGAGACCGTGGTGGTCAACGGCATCACCGCCTGGCAGATGCTGCACCGGCTGGCGCGGGTGCGCGCCGGGCAGACCGTCCTGGTCCACGGGGCGAGCGGCGGCGTCGGCTCGGTGCTGGTCCAACTCGCCCGCGCGGCAGGCGTGTCGGTGATCGGCACCGCCTCCGCCCGGCATCACGGGGCGCTGCGGGAGCTGGGCGCCGCCCCGGTCGACTACCGGGCCGGTGACGTGCCGGCCCGGGTCCGGGAACTGGCCCCCGGCGGGGTGGACGCGGTGTTCGACCACGTCGGCGGGCGCAGCGTCGTCGACTCCTGGGGGCTGCTGGCCCCCGGTGGCACCCTGGTCGCCTACGGCAGCGCCTCCACCCGGGACGACACCGGCTCCAAGCAGTGGCCCGTGCTGAGGATCCTCGCCCGCACCTGGCTCTGGAACGCGCTGCCCAACGGGCGCCGCGCCCGCTTCTACAACATCTGGGCCGGCCGGGCGCTCGGCGAGGACGGCTTCCGCGCCCGGCTGCGGGCCGATCTCACCGAGGTGTTCGGCGCCGTCGGACGCGGCGAGGTCTCGGCCCGGGTGGCCGCCGAACTCCCGCTCACCAGCGCCGCCGAGGCGCTGCGGCTGGCCGAGTCCGGCACCGTCAGCGGCAAGGTCGTCCTGATCCCCTGACGCGCTCGTGCCGCGCGCGTCGGCGCCCGACGCGCCACGGCGAACTGTCGGCGGGTTCAGGGTGCTGATGACGCGCAGCCGGACACCGGATCAAGCACCCCGATCCGGAGGACCACCGGACCCACCGCCTGGGCCGCGGCGGTGGCGAAGGCCGCCCCATGGCCTTCCGGGCCGCTTCCGGCACGACATGCGGGCCTGCGCCTTCCACGCCTCGGCGCGCTGGCTCGGCCAGGAGCAGTGGGTTGAGGGTGACGCAGTCGAATCCGTTGTTCGGCGCGGCCGCCGTACCCTTCTCCAGCCCGTTCGCGGGCGGCTCGCCCGACCGGTCCGTCCGCGGCCTCGGTCGGCGGCTACGACCACGCGGGGAGGTTCGGGCAGCCGCGGGCGTCCTTCGGGGCAACGCCCCAGGGGCGCCCGGCCGTTACCGGCCGGTTGAGGCCGACGCTCCGTCACCGATTCCGTGAAGCTGGAGGGCAGGGGGCCAGTACCCGCCGCACCGCCCGCCGCCCGGCGGGCGGGCGGTGTGCGCATCGGAGGTCAGTGATGAAGGCGAATCGGCTCAGGAGGACGGCCGCCTCGGCGGCCGTGGTCCTCGCCACCCTGACGGGCACCGTCGTCGGAACGGCGGGAACCGCCGACGCGATCGAGATCCGGCAGTCGATGACGGTGCGCAACCCGTACTGCGAAAAGCCGGCGATCACGATCGAGACGACCGAGTTGTGGGGAGGTCAGATCCCCTGCGGAGGCGGATTCGGGGTGGACATCACGTCGCTCCTCTTCAAGAACAACGGGATGCAGGCCTTCTTCGTGGGGTCGGACTACGCGGTGTGGACCCGCTGGAAGGAGTACGGCGTCATGAGCGACTGGGTCTCGCTGGGCGGCCGTCTGACGGGCGACGTCTACATCAACGCCTGGAACACCTCCGGGTTCGTCCAGCTGACGGGGAAGGGCACGGACGGTCGGTTCTGGTTCAACAACCGTGACGTCAACGGTGGCTGGACCGGCTGGTTCCGGTAGTCCCGAGCGGGCGCCTTCCGCGATCCTGCCCGGCCGCGCCGAGGTGTTCGCGGGCGGCCGCCAGGTGGCGGGCGGCCGCGCCGAAGTGGTGGGAGACCAGCGGCAGGACCTGCGGGTCGAGTCTGCGGGTGAAGGCCCGGGCCGCCTCGAGCGGGGCGGTGGCGCGCAGCAGCATCGCGGCCGTCTGCGCGCCCTGCGGGCCGGGGCCGGACGCCTGGAGGCCGGACGCCGTCCGGCGCAGGAGGATCAGCGCGTCCTCGGCGTCCGGCGGGCCCTCGGTGAAGTCGTGGCCCCACCAGGACAGTTCGGAGGTGACGTCGTGCAGGTGCGCCTCGCAGCGCCGGAACCACCAGGCGGTCCACGAGGCGGGCAGGGCTGTGGGGGCGGTACTCATGTCGTCATTCGGCACAGGCCGATCATGTCCCACAAAATCCGTCCCCGCCCCGGTAATCCGGAAAAGTCGGTCGTCCGGGGATCAGCAGCCCCTGGTGTCGGCGGGCAGCACCAGGCCGGCCGTCACCAGGCGGGCGCCGGTCACCTTGACCTGCTGGCTGTACGGACCGGTGGGCGCCGGGTTCGGGGTGACCAGGTTGAGCCGCTCCGGCAGCTCGGTGTCCTCGACCGGCGCACCGGTGTGCACCACGGACAGCACGCCGGAGCACTGGGAGGTCTCCGGGGGCGCGCTGCCCGGGGCGACGCCGTTGGCCGGGCCGAGCGGCACCTCGACGGTGTCCAGCGGGCGGTAGGAGTAGGACGGCCGGCCCGTCGCGCCGGGGCCGACCTGGGACATCCGCACCGCGAAGCGGGTGATCTTGACCGGTACCGGGGCGCAGAACCGCTTCGACTCCTGGGTGTCGAGGTGCAGGCCGTCCAGGGACATGTAGACGCCCAGGTCGATGATGCGCAGCGAGCCCGGCAGGCGGACCAGGTAGCCGCTCAGCTCCGTGTCGCCGAGCAGCGTGGTGTCGGCGCAGGTCGCGCTGGGTGCAGGGGCCCCGGTCGGTGTGGGCGCCTCCGTCGGCTCCGGCGAGGCCGTGCCGGAGGCGCCGGCCGAGGCACCGGCCGAGGCGCTCACCGGGTCGGACGGCACCGGCGGCGCGGCCGCCCGGTCCGAGCCTCCCGAGGAGCAGCCCGCCACCCCCACGGCCGCGGCCGCCGCCACCGCGAGCAGAACCTTCCGGGACCGACCCGTGCGCTTCACATCCATGCCCCCACCTCCCCTGGAACGACGCCGATGATGCCAGAACTCGGCTTCACCTCGCGGCAGTTCGCCGGATTGGGTCGACATGCCGGGCTTCCACGTCCAGTACGAGGACGACCGCGCGCTGTACCTGCGCGGCACCGACGAGCTGACCCACCACAGCCTGGTGCTGCGCACGGGCGAGGCGCCCGCCCTGGACCACCTCGCCTACCGGGTGCGCACCCCCGGGGACGTGGACCGCGCCGAGGAGTTCTTCACCGCGCTCGGCTGCCCGGTGCGCCGGGTGCCGGCCGGCACCGGCACGCGCGGCGTCGGCGACGCGGTGCGCGTGGTGGACCCGCTCGGCTTCCCGGTCGAGTTCTTCCACGCGATCGACCGCGCCGAGCGGCTCATCCAGCGCTACGACCTGCGCCGGGGGGGCGGAGGTGGCGCGGATGGACCACTTCGACATCGTGGTGCGGGACATCCCGGCCGCCTACGAGCACTACCGCTCGCTGGGCTTCGGCTGCCCGGAGAAGATCGAGGGCGACGAGCACGAGCTGTACGCGGCCTGGATGTTCCGCAAGCAGACCGTGCACGACGTCGCGTTCACCAGCGGCGCCGGGCCCCGGCTGCACCACGTCGGGGTGTTCGCCCCCGAGGCGCACCAGGTGCTGCGCACCGCCGACATCTTCGGCTCGCTGCGGGCCGAGCACCACATCGAGCGCGGGCCGGGGCGGCACGGCGTGTCCAACGCCTTCTAACTCTACCTGCGCGACCCGGACGGCCACCGGGTGGAGATCTACACCTCCGACTACTACACCGGCGACCCGGACCACGAGACCTTCCGCTGGAACGTGCACGACGACCGGCGCCGGGACTTCTGGGGCAACGCCGTGATCGAGTCCTGGTACAAGGAGGCGGTCCCGGTGCTGGACCTCGACGGCCGGCCGCGGCCGGTGGTCTCGGCGGCCCTGGACGAGTCGGCCGTGCGGGTCGGCGCGGACGGCCTGGGCATCGTCCCCGCCCCCGCACCGGCCCCCGCCGCCGAGGGCTGACCCCGGCATGTCCGGCGCCCGTGACTCGGGCGGACATCCGGACGAACACCGAGGTGCGGACCGCGGCGGGCCCGGCCCCGGCGGAGCGGTGTGCTCCGCCGGGGCCGGTCGCCTCCCACGGGTCGGCCCAGGCTTGCACTTAGGCAGCGCGTGCAACTATTGTAGCGACAGTGATTGCAGCTGCAATCACTTATGGGCACGTCTCCTCCCAGCCTGCCGACCCGACCAGGAGTCCGACATGAGCACCGACCTCTTCAGCCCCTTCACCCTGCGGTCGCTGACCGTGCCCAACCGGGTCTGGATGCCGCCGATGTGCCAGTACAGCGCCGCACCGGACGGCGAGGCCGCGGGAGTCCCGACGGACTGGCACTTCACCCACCTCGCGGCGCGCGCCGCCGGCGGCACCGGGCTGATCATCACCGAGGCCACCGCCGTCAGCCCCGAGGGCCGGATCTCCCCGTACGACCTCGGGCTGTGGAACGACACCCAGACGGAGGCGTTCCGGCGGATCACCGCCTTCCTGAAGGCGCAGGGCACCGTGCCCGCGATCCAGCTCGCCCACGCCGGGCGCAAGGCCTCCACCGAGCGCACCTGGGTCGACCGCGGCCGCGCCATCGGCCCGGACGAGGCGCACGGCTGGACGCCGCTCGCCCCCAGCGCCGTGCCCTTCGACTCGGCACGGGTCACGCCGCAGGAGCTGACCGTCGAGCAGATCGGCGAGATCGTCCGCCAGTTCGCCGACGCCGCCCGGCGCGCGCTCGACGCCGGCTTCCAGGTCGTCGAGGTGCACGGCGCGCACGGCTACCTCGTCCACGAGTTCCTCTCCCCGCACACCAACCGCCGCACCGACGCGTACGGCGGCTCCTTCGAGGGCCGGATCCGCTTCGCCCTGGAGGTCGTCGACGCCGTGCGCGCGGTGTGGCCCGAGGAGCTGCCGGTCTTCTTCCGCGTCTCGGCGACCGACTGGCTCACCGAGAACCCCGAGGACGAGCGCGAGGGCTGGACGTCGGAGCAGACCGTCCGGCTCGCCAAGGAGCTGCACGCGCACGGCGTCGACCTGCTCGACGTCTCCACCGGCGGCCTGGTGCCCGACGCCCGGATCGAGGCCGGCCCCGGCTTCCAGGTGCCGTTCGCCGAGGCGGTCCGCAACGAGACCGGCATGCCGGTGGCGGCCGTCGGCCTGATCACCGACCCCGAGCAGGCCCGGCGGATCCTCGCCGAGGGCCGGGCCGACGCCGTCCTGCTCGGCCGCGAGCTGCTGCGCAACCCGTACTGGGCCCGCCAGGCCGCGACCGCCCTCGGCGGCGAGGTCTCCACCCCGGCGCCGTACCACCGGGCGTAGCGTCCCCGGCCGACCGGTGGGCGCCCCCGCTCAGCGGGGGCGCTTGCCGGTCAGCGCCTCCCAGCGGTCGTAGGAGTCCTCCCGCGCCTGGCGCGCCTTCGGAACGCGGGGGTCGGCGTCCCAGCGGGCGACGGTCTCGTCCAGGCGCCGCTGGGCCAGCGCCTGCTCGGAGGTGTCCTCCAGGGCACCGCGCAGTTCGGCCTCGGCCTCGCCGAGCAGTGACGCCCGCAGGAGCCGGGACGCCCGGGCGTCGGCGATGACGTCGTTGGCGCCCGCCACGAACTCCCGGACGCGCTCCGCGCTCGTCTCCCCGGCCGGGTAGGCCAGGCGGTGCCTGCGCCCCTGCGCGTCGACCACGGACACCCGGCCGGCCGCCTCCTCGTAGACCGTTATCTCGTGCAGCGGCAGCTCGGCCTTCCAGTCGCCGTCCTGGACCGCGAGCACGTGCGCGTGCAGGCGCAACGGGCCGAGCTCGTCGCGCAGTTCGCCCCGGCCCGGCTCCCGCAGTTCGGCGACGCGCCGTTCCCGCTCCCGCACCCGGCGGCGGTGCGCCGCGGTCGCCGACCGGACGCCGCCCCGCGCGCGGAACAGCTCCCACTGCCGGCGCAGCCACAGGAACCGCACCGCGGCCCGGCGCAGGCCGACGTCCCGGCGGGCCGGTCGGTGCTCGGGGCCGAAGGTGTGCCGCCAGGCGCCCGGATAGCGCCGCCGCCGCAGGACCACCGCGGCCGCGGCGAGCAGAACGGTCACCAGTATCCAGCCCATGGCACTCAACGCGACCTCCCCCTTCGGCGGCCCCGCCCCGGTCCGGGTGGCAACTCGGGTGGCCGTCCGCCCCGACGACTATCGGCAGCCCGGGGACGCCCGTCAAGGCTCCCGCGTCACATCCCCGGGGCGCGCGGTGGCAGTTCGGGCGCTCGCCGCGGCGGTCGGGGCTCCCCGGGGCCGGGGCACCGGGGCGCCGGCGAGCCGGGGCCGGCGGACCTGCCGGGCGTCAGGAACCGTGCCCGGCCAGTGCGTTGCGGCGCCGGACGTGCCCGGCGCGGCGGGGCAGGCGGGGCCGGCGGGGGCGTCCGCCGAGGTACGGGGCGGGCCCGGCTTCGGGGGCGGGCTCCGGGCCGGGATCGGAGTCGGGGCCTGGTCCGGGCCGCCGTTCCCGGGTGGCGACGGTCAGACAGGCCACCACCAGCACGAGGTTCTTCAGGATGTACTGCCCCTCCAGTGTGGGAACGGGCGGGACGCCGCCGGTCCACACGTCGTCCGGCAGCAGGACGAGGGTCGCGAACACCCCGGCCATGTGGACGAAGAACACGGCGAGGGTCAGCCGGAGCAGCAGCCCGGTGACCAGGCCGATCCCGATCGCGACCTCCATCAGCGCCAGCAGGAACCGGGAGACGCCGGGCGGCACCGTGTCGAAGGTCATCAGACTCATGCAGCGGGTCGCGAGGTCCTCGGCGGGACTGGCGCCGGGGAAGAACTTCGGCAGCCCGAACCAGAGGTACAACACCCCCACGCTGATCCGCAGCGCACCGGGGGCCACCCGCCGGTAGGCGCGGGCGAACACCTCGGCACGATGTCTGGACGACCGCACCACCCGTGCGGGAAACGACTCCATCTGCCCCTCCTTCGGATCGGTCAGAGTTCCCAGCACCCGGACAGCGACGGGGCGTACGGCGGCCGATGGGATCCGGGTGAGGGGCGGCCCGGAGCACCGGCCGTGGCACGGCCTGTCAGGTACTGGCTCAGAAGTCCGCAGCTTAGCGCCCTGGTGGCGCGCCGCATAGGCTTCCCGGAGCCGGATGACCATGTGCGGACGGCCGGTTGCGGTCTTCTAGCATCGCCGTCATGACTCCGATCCCGCCGACGTGCCCGCGATGGGGCCACGCACCGCCCGCGCCCGCGCTGCGGGCCTTCGTCGAGCGGTACTGGTGGTGCGAGGACGGCTCGGGCGCACTGCCCCGGCTGCTGCCGGGGACCGGTGCGGAGCTGTGGGTGCACTGGGCCGGCGGGGTGGACCTGCGGGCCGCCGCCGGCACCGGGGCGCCGACGCCGCTGCCGGGGGCGCACCTGGTCTGCCTGCGGCGCACCGCCTGGCAGTTGGACCGGCGCACCGGGGCGAGCGGCTTCCTGGCGGTGCGGCTGCGCGCGGGCGCGCTGCGCCACCTCGTCCCGGTCGGGCTCGACGAACTGGCCGACCGGATCGTGGCCGCCGAGGACCTCTGGGGCGCGCCCGGCCGGCGGCTCCTCGAACGGCTCCGCACGGCCACCGGCCCGGCCCGGCGGCTCGCGGTGCTCGACGGGTTCCTCACCGCGCGGCTCGCCGAGCACCACCGCCCGCGGTCCTGGCTGGAGGCCGCCGTCGGGGAGGTCTACCGCCGGCCGAACGGCCTGCGGATCGACCGCCTCGCCGCCTCGTCCGGAATCGGCACGCGCCGGCTGCAGCGGGCGTTCCCGGCGGCGGTGGGGGCCGGGCCGAAGGAGTTCCAGCGCCTGGCGAGGTTCCAGCGGCTCGCCCGGCAGCTGCTGCGGGAGGACGAACGCGACTACCTGCCGGCGGCGCTGGCGGCCGGCTACTACGACCAGGCCCACTTCGTCCGCGAGTTCCGCCGGCTCACCGGCGAGCGGCCGACCGCGCTGCTCGGGCGGGGCCTGTCGCATTTCTACTATCCGCCGCTCACCGCCGGCGGCGAGGCTGGCCCCCCACCGACACGGAAGGAGTTCCCATGACCATGGTGCTGGCGATCCTGCGGGCACGGCCGGAGCACGCGGACGCGCTGGAGGCGGCGCTGCGCGAGGTGGCCTCGGCGACGCGGCACGAACCGGGCGCGCTGGCGTACACGGTCGGCCGCCAGGAGGGCGACCGCTTCCTGGTGGTGGAGCGGTACACCGACCAGGCGGCCCGCGACGCCCACTTCGGCTCCCCCTACGTGGCCGACCTGCTCGCCCGCTTCCCCCGGCTCCTCGCCGAGGACCCGCAGATCGAGTTCGCCGACGCCCTCATCTCCCCCTGAGGCCTCCTGACGCCCCGTCGGGGCTGGCCGAAGTGCGACCCCCGGGTGCCCGGCACCCGGGACGGTGCGGGGACGCGGCGCTACATTGGGCACAGTGCCGGGGAGGGGGCGGGCACCGGGTTCGTTCCCGTGCCGCGGCCGTTGGGAGGACGTGTGTCTTCGCCTCGTGGAGCGGACCGGCCCCGGGGGCGCCGCGCCGCCCGGCTCGCTCTCGGAACCCTGGTCGCGGCCGCCACCGCCGTCGTCGCCCTGCCGGCCGTCCCGGCGCAGGCCGCCGGGGCCAAGGTCGTCTACCTCACCTTCGACGACGGACCGAGCCCGCGCTACACCCCGCAGGTCCTCGCGGTGCTCTCCCAGTTCGGGGTGCGCGCCACCTTCTTCGAGATCGGCCAGAACGTCGCCGCGTACCCCGACGTCACCCGGCGGGTGGCCGCCCAGGGGCACAGCGTGCAGAACCACAGCTGGTCGCACCCGGACCTGCGCAACGTCTCCAAGTCCGCGTTCCAGTACCAGGTGACGGCCACCGACGCGCGCATCCGGGCGCAGACCGGCACCACCCCGGGCTGCCTGCGCCCGCCGTACGGCGGGGTGAACGGCGCCGTGCGCTCGGGCGCCTCGGGCCTGGGCAAGAGCATCCAGCTGTGGAGCGTCGACCCGCAGGACTGGGCCCGCCCCGGCCGGGCCGCGATCGAGCGCCGCGTCCTCAACGCCGTCAAGCCGGGCTCCGTGGTGCTCTTCCACGACGGCGGCGGCGACCGCGGCCAGACCGTCGCCGCCCTCCCCGGAATCCTGCGCACCCTCAAGTCCCGCGGCTACACCTTCGCCCTGCTCCCCTGCCGCTGACCGGCGGCCCCGTCCGGGCCGGGGCCGCCGGCACTCCTCCTCAGTTCTCCTCGGCGTCCAGGAGGTCGTCCTCGGTGATGTCGTGGGTGGCCATCAGGGCGGCGGCCTCGGCGGTGGCGCCGTGGGTGCGGAGGGCGCGGACCAGGAGGAGGGCGGCGTCCCAGGTGGTGCCGGGGTCGTCGGCCGCGGCCAGGGCGGCGCGGGCCGCCTCCTCGGCGGCGGCCGGGTCGCCGAGGCGCAGGTGGGCCTCGCCCAGTTCGGTCAGGACGTCGGTGAGGTCCTCGGTGGTGTCGGGGGCGGGGTGGTGTTCGAGGAGGGTGCGGGCGGTGGCGAGGCGGTCGGCGGCCTCGCGGTGGCGGCCGGTCGCGCGGATCTGGTCGACGTAGCCGCGCAGGACGGCGACCACCTCCGTGGTGTGGGCGGGGTCGAGGGCACCGTCGAAGACGGTCCGGGCCTCCGTCAGGATGTCCCCCAGGAGGCCGGTCTCGGCCTCGGTCCCGCTGTAGGGGTGGCGCCACATCGCCTGGACGAGTGCGCGGAGCCGGTCGGCCTGGCGGCCGGCGGCGGCGAAGCCGCGGGAGGCCGCGAGGTAGCGGGCGGCTGACTCCTCGCCGTGGCCGAGCAGGCCGCCCAGCCGCACCTCCAGGTCGGGGCGGGCCGGCAGGGAGGCGGGGCGGTCGGCGTCCTCCGTGTCGTCCAGGAGCTGGCGCACCCGCTCGGCGGCGTCGCCGCGCTCGCCGCGCTGCTGGCCGATGCCCACCAGCAGCCAGCGGCAGGCGGCGGCCTCCTCCGGGGCGCCGTGCCGGTCCAGTTCGCGCACCGCCTCCTCCGCGGCCTCCGCCGCCTCGGCGAAGCGGTCGGCGGCCAGCAGGGTCTCGGCCAGCTCGGCGCGGGCGCGGGCCGCGCCGACCGGGTCACCGGCCGCGACGAGGGCCGCGACCCGGTCGGTGAGGCGGTGGACCCGCTCGCCGCTGCGCGAGCGGAGGTCCGTGCCGGATCCCGGCAGCGCGACGGGCCCGCCGATCGGACCGGCGGCCATCCACTGCGCCATCCGGGTGCTCTCGTAGCCGTTGCCGTTGCGCGCGTCGAACCGGGCCGCGAGGCCGCGCACGCGCTCGCGCAGCTCGGCGGCGAGTTCGACGACCGTGGTGTCCGGGCGGCGCCGGCCCTCGACGGTCGGGAAGCGCAGCGGCAGCGCCCCGTCGCCGCCCGCCTCCACGGCCGACAGCACGGCGACGGCCGCCGCGGCGAACTCCAGCTCGGCCAGCGGGGTCCGCGCCCGGTCCAGCCAGGACAGGTGGCGCTCGATCAGGTCGATCCCGCGCCCCGGGTTGCCGCTCCGGGCGCAGAACAGCAGGTTGGAGGCGAGCGCGCCGAGGTGCGCCGGAGTGTCGCGGATCCGCCGGTACGCGACGCGGTGCGCCTCGGCGGCCTCCGCGCCGCGGCCGGTCCGCAGGTACGGCAGCAGCAGTTCGGAGTTGATCCACTGCGGCTGCTCGGTGCAGCCCGAGCGCCGGGCCGGCTCGCCGATCCGGATCGCCTCCTCGTCCCGGCCGAGCGCGACGAGGGTGCGCACCTGGCTGCTCGGCACGCAGCCGGAGCAGTCCGAGAGGCCGTCGCGCCGGGTGCGCGCCATCTGCTCGTAGTACTCCTGGGCCCGGGCGAGGTCGCCGGTGGCCTCGGCGACCAGCCCGCGGTGCTGGAGGACGGCGTGCAGGCTGTGGCCGCCGCGCCGGTAGCGCCGCTCCATGTCGTCGAGCAGGTCGGCGGCCCGTCGCAGCGGGATCTCCGGGAACTGGTGGACGTTGGAGATCATCCACTTGAACTGCCAGAGCAGGGTGTGCTCGTGTCCGCCGCCGAAGCGCTCCGGCTCGCGGTCGTAGGCCGCCAGGCACCAGGAGAAGGTGAGGAAGGCCTTGGCCGGTGCCCAGCTGTGCTGGAACACCGACGTGGCCGACATCCGCACGGAGAAGGCGAACTCGACCAGCCCGAGGGCGTCCGCGTGCCGGACCACCTCCTCCAGGGCGGCGAACTTCGCCGCCCCGTTGGGCATGCCCAGGGTGCTGCGGAAGAGCTCGCGCAGCTCCTGCTCGGTGCGGCTCACTGCGCGCCTCCGGCGACGGCCCGGCCGATCAGGCCGAGGAAGGACTGGTTGAGCGCCGCGGTGTCGGCCGGGCGCAGCGGGTGGTGGCCGAGCAGCAGCGCCTGGACGTAGAGGCCCTCCAGGCACATCGCCCGCAGCTCGGGTTCGGTGAGCGTCAGCACCTGCCGGGCCAGCGGGTTGCGGTGGTTGAGGACCAGGCGGGGGCGGGGTTCGGTCTCGCTCTGGAAGCTGCCGAGGATCGCCGCCCAGGTGTCGTCGACCTGTTCGCGGGCGCCGCGCACGTCCAGCTGGAAGGCGGTGTCCTCGTCGAGCAGGTAGAGGGCGGGCAGGCCGGAGGGTTCGAAGGAACGGACCAGCAGGTCGCAGCCGAGCCGGGCGAGTACCGGGTCGGCGGCCGCGAGGAAGGGCGCGATCGCCCGCTCGTCCGCCGCCTCCAGGCGTGCCAGGTGGGTGGTGAGGTCGGCCGCGCGCAGCTGTTCGGTCTCCAGGGCGCGGTCCACGGTGGCGAGGCGGTCGATCAGCTCGGCGTCGTAGACGTAGCCGGCGTTGACGACGGCGAGTCCCTGGGCGGCGGCGACCGGTGCCAGCCGGCGGAACTCGTCCAGCTGCGGGGTGTAGCGCAGCAGCCCGTAGCGGGCGGTGAACTCGGCGAGGGTGAGCGGGCCGGCGTTGGTCTCCATCGGCCAGTACTCGGCGACCAGTGCGAGCATCTCGTCGTCGTGCAGGGCGAGCGCCTTGACGCCCAGGTGGTGGACCCGCAGGAAGGCGCGCAGCCGGGCGGGCTCCTGCGCGCTGAGGCGCACCAGCCAGCCGCGCAGCCGGTCGCCCAGCGCCTCGCGGGTGGCCTCCAGCAGGGAGTCCTCGTAGAGCGCCTCACGGCTGGCGGTGGGCCGCAGTTCCGTGGTGTCGACGACGCAGCGCACGAAGAACGCCCAGTCGGGCAGCAGCCGTTCGGCGCCCTCGGACAGCAGCATCTGCTTGAGGTAGACGCGGTGCGCGGCCGGGACGGCCGGATTGGCCGGCATCGGCAGGACGAAGGCGACGCCGCGCAGGCCGGCCTCGGCGGCGGCGAGGTCGACGACGTCGAACGGCGTGAAGCCGAACACCTCCTCGCAGTGGGCCTCCAGGCGGGCCCGGCGCTCGGCGGCGCCCTCGCCCTCGGGGCGGTCCCAGGGGGCCGGTCCGCCGGTGACCGGCTCGCCGTCGACGGTGACCGGGTGCGGGAGCCGCGCGCCGTAGTGGGTGACCAGTTCGGTGACGGCGCGGTGGGTCAGCAGGTGCTCGCAGCCGGGGCGCGGGCGCAGGGTGACCGTGGTGCCGGCCCCGGGGCGCTGCCGGTCGGCGGGGGCGGGCTCCAGGGCGTAGCTGCCGTCGGAGCGGCCGTGCCACAGCACGGTGGGCTCGCCCTCGCGGCGGGTGGCCACCTCGATGGCGTCGGAGACCATGAAGCAGGAGAGCAGTCCGATGCCGAACTGTCCCATGAACTCGTGCCGGGCGAAGCCCAGGTCGTCGCGCTTGGAGCTGCGGCCGATGGTCGCGAGCAGTTCGTGCACCTGGGCCTCGCTCAGCCCGATGCCGTTGTCGCTGATCGTCAGCGAACCGTCGCCGGTCGCCTCGCCGGAGGTGATGGCGATCCGGGGTGTGCGGGGCTCCGGTCCGTCGGCCTGGTGCAGGGCGGTGATGGCGTCGACGGCGTTCTGCAGCAGTTCGCGGACGTACACCTGCGGGCTGGTGTAGAGGTGATGGCTCAGCAGATCGACGATTCCGCGCAGATCGACGCGAAACGTTTGGCTCACGGATTCTTCTCCCCGGTCGTGTTGGGAGCACCCTAGGGCCCGGCACCGACACACGGGAGCGAATTTCGCGGATGGGTTCGAACGGCGGCCCGCCGCCGGGGAGGCGGAGTGCGGCCCGGTCGGTGAAGTCGACACGCTGATGGACCGGCGGGTGGCCGGCCTTCACGGACTCCGGATGGCCGGGCAGGCCGGCGCCGATGTACCGGACCGCCGTACGGGCGGTCCGGGGCATCGGCGGGCGGCCGGCAGGGCGGGCAGGTCAGCGGCGGGCGGTGACCAGGGCCTCGATGTCGGGGACGACCGCCGCCGGGCTCGGCAGGGCGTCGTTCTCGGCGCGCAGCCGCTCGGCACCCTCCCGCAGCTCGGGGTCGCCGACCAGACGGGTGAGCAGCGCGGTGTCCACGTCCGCCGAGGAGGAGCTCAGCGCGGCCCCGGTGGCGACCAGCGCGTCGGCCACCGCGAAGTTGTCGGCGCCCTGGGGCAGCAGCAGCTGCGGCAGTCCGGCCTGCATCCCGGTGAGGGTGCTGCCGGAGCCGCCGTGGTGGACGACCGCGTCGCAGACCCGCAGCAGTTCGGCGAGCGGCACCCACGGCAGCGGGTGCACGTTGGCCGGCAGGCTGCCCAGCTCGGCGAGGTCGGCGTCGCCGACGGCGAGCAGGAACTCGGCGTCGACCCCGGCGGCGGCGCCGGTCAGCGGGGCGATGGCGTCCAGGCCGTCTATCCCGGTGAGCACCGTGCCGAGGGTGACGGCGACCCTCGGCCGCACGCCCCGGTGCAGCAGCGCGGCGGGGACGATGCCGCCGCCGTTGTACGGGACGTAGCGCATCCGCAGGCCGCCCTCGTCGCCGCCGAGCGAGGCCGGCACGATGTTCAGCGGGGTGGTGGCGGCGGGCCCGGCCACGCCGTGCTTCTCGTAGACATCGGTGAACCTGGCGGCCAGCCGGTCGGCCATGTCGAGGCCGGAGCTGAGGCCGAAGTTCTGCAGGGCCGCCGGGATGTCCAGCTTCGCCGCGACCAGCTGGGCGGAGGCCAGACAGGAGTCGTGGACGATCAGCTGGGCGTCCCAGCCCCCGGCCACGGCGAGCAGGTCGTCCACGGTGGCGCGCGAGGCGAGGGCGAAGGCCGCGGCGCCGATGTCCATGATCTCGTCCTGCGTCAGGTCCGGCTGGGCGTAGTGCGCCTGAGTGCCGGCCACCTCCTCGAAGGCGTCCCGGACCGGCCTGCCGTCGCCGATCTCGACGATCGGGAACCCGGCCTCGCGGAGTTGCTCCCACGGCCGCGGACTGGCGAACAGCACCTCGTGCCCGGCGGCCCGCATGGCCTGGGCGGTCGGCACCATCGGGAACAGGTGGCTCGGTGCGCCCGGGCCGGTGAAGAGAATGCGCACAACTGTCTCCTGGTCGTTCTCGGGTCGGTCGTCATGGGATCGCGCGTCATGGGATCGCGCGGGGGCGGTCCATCCGTCGCCCACAACTGACGGACGATCAGTCGCTCTTCCCCGTGGGATCGATAATCGGACGTTCTGGGTCCCGGGCACGGGAGGCCGGGCAGGAGGTGGGAGCCGTGTCCCCCGGCGCTCGCCCGGCCGGGCCCGCTCACGCGAGTCGGCCGGTTCCCGCCGTCCGTGGACGGCTCCGGCGGCGCGGGGCCCGGCGGGGTGTCCGGCCACCCCTCGGGCGTGCGCCGGGCGGGGCGCTACCGGTCGGCGGCCCGCCCGTCGCCGGCCGGGCGCAGCACGGCGGTGGCGGTCTCCAGGAAGTCCGCCACCGGGCCCGGGCCCCCGTGCTCCTCCAGCACCGCCAGGCAGGTCGCGACCGGCGGGTGGTCGGTGACCGGCAGGTAGACCAGGTCCGGACGGGCGTACGAACGGGTGATGCTGAGCGGCACCAGCGCGACGCCCTGCCCGGAGGCGACCAGCTCGAACTTCTCGTCCAGGGAGGAGGTCCGCCGGCTCCGGACGTCGAGCAGCGGCTCGCCGTCGAGGTCGGCGAGGGTGAGGGTGGCGCGTCCGGCGAGCGGATGGGTCACGGGCAGGCAGGCGACCTTGGTCTCCTGCCCGATCGGCACGGTGCGCAGGCCCGTGTCGTCGAAGGGGTGCCGCAGGAATCCCACCTGCGCCCGGCCCTCGCGCAGCGGCGCGTCCCGCTCCCACCAGCGCTGCGGCAGCACGTCGACGGCGATCCCCGGGTGGCGGGCCGTGAACGCCCGGATCGCCTCCGCGACGTGCAGACCGGCGGAGAAGGCGACGACGATCCGCCGCTCGCCGCGGCCGGCCTCCCGGACCCGGCCCAGGGCGCCCTCCACCAGGCCGGCGATCCGGCCCGCCTCCTCGTACAACTGCCGCCCGGCATCGGTGAGTTCGACGCTGCGGGTGGTCCGGGTGAGCAGCGGGCAGCCGAGTTCCCGTTCGAACGCGCGGATCTGGCGGCTGAGGACCGGCTGGGCGATGAACAGCGCGGCGGCCGCCCGGCCGAAGTGGCGGTGTTCGGCGACCGCGACGAAGTACCGGAGCTTGCGCAGGTCCAGATCCATACCCGCACGGTATCAATGCGCCCGCAAGGGTATTGGACGCCCGGGCCGGGGCGCTCGGAGACTGGCCGGGCGATCGTCCGCGCCACCACGGGCGCACCCCCTCCCGCCTCCTCCCGAACAGGACCACCCATGCCCACGTCCCGTCCGACCGCCCTCGTCGTCGGAGCCTCCCGGACCCTCGGACTCGGGATCACCGCCGAGTACCTCCGCCGCGGCTGGCACGTCATCGGCACCGTGCGCGGCAGCCGGCCCACCGGCCTGCACGCGCTGCGCGACGCCCCGAGCGGCGGCCGACTGATTGTCGAGCAGCTGGAGATGACCGATCCGGAGCAGATCGCGGCGCTGCGCGACCGGCTGGCCGGTCGCACCCTCGACCTGCTCTTCGTCAACGCCGCGATCGCCCGCGGCGACCTGCCGATCGGCGAGGTGCCGACGGACATGTTCACCGAGGTGATGGCGACCAACGCGCTCGGCCCGATGCGGGTCGTCGAGGCCCTGCGCCCGCTGGTCGCACCGGACGGGACGATCGGGGTGATGTCCTCCGAGCAGGGCAGCGTCTCGCTCAACACCGAGGGCGGGCAGGACCTCTACCGGGCCAGCAAGTCAGCGCTCAACCAGCTGATGCGCTGCCACGCGGCCCGGTACGCCGAGGACGGCCGGACGCTGCTGCTGATGGACCCGGGCTGGGTTCGCACCGGCCTCGGCGGGCCCGGCGCCGAGCTGAGCGTGGAGCAGAGCGTCCCGGGGGTGGTGGCCACGATCGAAGGCCACCGGGGCGCACGCGGCCTGCACTTCGTCGACCGCCTGGGGCGGGTCGTGCCCTGGTAGCCGCCGCCCCGGCGGACCCCCTCAGCGCCCCGGCGCCCCCGGCGGCCCCCGCCCCCGCCCCCGCGCGCCGAACTCGGCGGCGTGCTGGCGCGGTTGCCGGCCGCGATCGAGGGCATCGCGCCCTGAGCGGGCGCCGCGCGGCGGCGGAACGGCCGGCGCGGAGCGGGTGCGCGGGCGTCCGGTCCCCGATCCGCGCGTTCGTTCCTCTATCCTCTACGTCAGGTGTCGGGCAGGGGGCCCGGGTTGTTGTCTTGGGGGTGTGTGTGGTCACCGGTCGAGTGGTGCGGTACGACAGTGTGCGCGGGTACGGGTTCATCGCTCCGGACCACGGCGGGGAGGACGTCTTCCTGCACGTCAACGACATGCTGATGCCCGAGTCGCTGGTGCACTCGGGTCTGGTGGTCGAGTTCGAGATGGAGGAGGGCGATCGGGGGCTGAAGGCCTCCTCGGTGCGCCTGCCCAAGGGGGCGCTGGTCCGGCCGGCCGGACCGGCGCCGGCCGCCGCACGGGCGGCGGTGGCCGACGGCGACGACGTCGAGTGCGACGTCCTCACCTCCGCCGAACTCCTGCTGGAGGTCACGGAACTGCTGCTGGAGCACGCGCCCTCGCTCACCGGCGAGCAGGTCCTGAAGGTGCGCAACGCCATGCTGCAGTGCGCGAAGAGCCACGGCTGGACCGAGGGCTGAGGCCCGGGCCCCGACCTCGGCCCTGGCCGCAGGCCGTCGGCCGGCCCCGGAACACGGGGCCGGCCGACGGTCGTTCTGTTGTTGCGCGGTGACGATTGCTCAGAAGAGCACGTCGGTGCAGGAGTAGAACGCGTTCGCGGTGTCCGCGACGTCCCAGACCGCCACGACCACGTGGTGCCCGGTGCGGCCGGTGGGCAGGGTCGCGGTGTGGGTGGTGACGGCGGCGGGCTGGCGGCCGTTGTAGGGGACCGTCAGGAACGGCGTCAGGTCCAGGCTGGCCCGGGTGATCTTCTGGGCCGGGTCGTAGCCCTGCTTGGTCAGGAAGTAGCGGAAGTTGGTGGTCGAGTGCCGGGCCTCGATCTCCCAGGTGAAGGTCTGCTGGCCGCCGGCCGTCACCTTGGTGGTCGGCCAGGCGCCGTTGCGCGGGTTGTCCAGCGGCGCCCAACGGGCGTCCGCGCCCGCGCAGATGGTGCCGTCGGCGGGGCCGCGGCTCGGGAAGCCCTTCGGGCCCTCGACGCTCTGCGGCTCCCACTGGATGTCGCCGCAGTTCTTGACGACACCCGCGCCGCACAGGGCCGAGCGGCTCGGCGGGAGGTTGATGAACCCGTGCGAGTTGGCCGGGACGGCCATCGCGAGCGGGACGGCGACCGCGGCCAGGGCCGCGCCGACGATGTGGCGTTTGCGCATGATGCTCCTCCGTGGGGGGATGGAGATGTGCGCCCGACGCGAGGGGCGGCGCGTGTGGGGGTGCGCCGGCCGTGGAGATCTTGGCATGCCTGCGCCAGGCGATTGCCCATACCGTAGGGAGCGGACGCCCACCCGTCAATGGTCTGGACCACTTTGACGTTCCGTCGACCACCGTGCGGAACCGGGTGGCTGTGCGGTAGCGTGCGGGCCATGTCGAGTCCCGAGTCGGACGAGGTGGGGGCTTTCGGTCACGCCGTCAGCCCCCTGAACCCCTGAGTCCGTAGCCACCACCGCGCCGCGCCGGACCGCCGTGCGCGGCCGGTCGCGCGTGCGCCCCCCGGGGGGGGCCTGCCGGTGTGACGAGTCGCCCTTCCCGCGCCTCTCCTCACCCCGGAGCCACTCGATGCCTCTTCCGCTGTACCTGCTCGCCGTGGCGGTCTTCGCCATGGGCACCTCGGAGTTCATGCTCGCCGGCCTCCTGCCGGCCATCGCCTCGGACCTCGGCGTCACGCTCGGCGCCGCCGGCACGCTCACCTCGGCCTTCGCGATCGGGATGGTCGTCGGCGCGCCCCTGACGGCGGTGCTCGCCCGCGCCCTGCCCCGCCGGTGGAGCCTGCTCGGCGCCCTCCTGCTCTTCACGGCGGCCCACACCGCGGGGGCCGCCGCCCCGAACCTCCCGCTGCTGCTCGCCACCCGGGTCGTCGCGGCGCTCGCCGCCGCGGGGTTCCTCGCCGTCGCGCTGACCACCGCCGCCGCGCTGGTGCCCGCCGACCGGAAGGGACGCGCGCTCGCCGTCCTGCTGTCGGGCACCACGGTGGCCACGGTCGCCGGCGTCCCCGCCGGTGCGGCGCTCGGCTCGGCGCTCGGCTGGCGGGCCGTCTTCTGGGCCGTCGCCGCGCTCTGCCTGCCCGCCGCCCTCGGCGTCCTCACCGGCGTCCCGGCCGGACGCCCGCCGCGCGACGCCGCCGACCGGCCTACTGTGCGCACGGAACTCGCGCGCCTGAGCAGCCCCCGGCTGCTCACCGTGATGCTGCTCGCCGCCCTGGTCAACGCGGCGACCTTCACCGGGCTCACCTACCTCGCGCCCGTGGTGACCGGCACCGCCGGGCTGGACGCGTCGTGGGTCCCGGTCACCCTGGTGCTGTTCGGCGCCGGCTCCTTCGCCGGCGTCACCGCCGCCGGGCGGCTCTCCGACCGGCACCCCGTCCCGGTGCTCGCCACCGGCGGCGCCCTGCTGCTCGCCGGCTGGCCCGCCCTGGCCCTGCTCGCCACCCGGCCCGCCGCCCTGCTCGCCCTGGTGTTCGCGCTGGGCGCGCTCTCCTTCGCGGTGGGCGGCACCCTGATCACCCGGGTCCTCTACGCGGCCGCGGGCGCCCCGACCCTGGCCGGCGCCTGCGCGACCGCCGCACTCAACCTCGGCGCCGCCGCCGGCCCGCTCGCCGGCGCGCGCGCCCTCACCACCCCGGCAGGCGACCTCGGCCCCGTCTGGCTCGCCGCCCTCCTCACCGCCCTCGCCCTCCTCCTCGCCGCTCCCCTGCGAACGGCCCTGCGCGCCGAACCGCGCGACGCCGGGGCCGACGGCCGCGGGAACCCGAGCCGCACGGCCCCGGCGCCCGAGGAGTCGCCGGCCTCGCCCTGAGCGACTCGCCACGCGATCACGGACTCTGCGACGGAGGCCATCACTTCCCGAGGTCCTTCATCACCCCGATCCGCACAGGTCGCCGTCCTTGTCGAGCGGAAGCTCGTGGACGGCGGCCCATAGCCCCGAGAGCCACGACGGACAAGCCACCATGGCCGGCTCGCCAGTCGGATCCGGGGTCGACTCGCCGTGCGCTCTGGCAGACTCGGTGACATGCGGGACGGGGCAATCGACGCGAGGCACCTCGACGCCGCCGTCAGGCTGACCGTGCGCACGCACGAGGGGGGCGGCACGTGCGTACGCGCCGCGGGCGGCGGTACCGGGTTCACCGTGCGCAGCAACCCGGTGGGCCCCCTGAAGGGCTGCTTGGCCGTCATCGGAACGCTCCTGCAGCGCAGTTCGTCGGTGTGAAGGAGAATCCGATTTGGCCCGCAGAAACGACGACGTCGGCCGGTTTCTCTACTGGTCGGAGCGTCGAATCCGCAGCATCGCCGGCGACAACGGCATTTCCCTCGGGGGCTGGAGGCTCACCTCAGTGAGTCCACCGACCGCGGTCGGCCCGCTGCCGCTCCCCCAGGCGTCCTTCAGCGCGCCCGCCAGAGAGGCGGACCGACGGGACATGACGATCCGCGTCCGCAAGGAGCTCAGGTCACGGACCGAAGTCGGGTTCGACTCGCCGCCCCCGACCGACTTCGCCGAAGGAGTCGGCCGGGTCGAGTTCGCAAGATTCATCGGCGGCCCCGCGCGGGACAGGGGAGTGCTGTTGCACACGCACACCCACAGCGGCGACGGGCGACGGGTCGACGTGATCCTGTTCGGGAGCCTCGACAACACCCCCGGCTTCCGGGCGACCGATGCGGCAGAGGTCGGGTGGACCTCCTCGGCATGGCTCGCCGTCTCGCGGTTGCTGGAAGGAATCCAGCCCGAGAGCGACTCCTTCTGGGGTGACACCGAGTCCGTCGCGTTCGAAGCCCTGAAGATCGCTCTGCACCAGGGCTGCACCGGCCGTGACAGCGAGCACGCCGGCCGGCCATGGACCCGCGGATTCACCCTTGGCCGCGCCGAGGACTGCGAATGGTTCGCAGAGATCTACGCGGACGTCGTACTGGACCACGACCGATGGGCGCCGCTGCTTCGGGGCGAGGGCCTGAACAGCCCGGAGCGAATCCTCATCGGCGCACCGGTGTGGGCGCGAACCGCGAGCCCGAAGTCCCTGGTGCGGTACGCCCGATTGCGGGCGAGGGGAGGTACTTCCCGGCGTTGGTTCCTGCCGTTCCGTCGCGGTGCCGCAGGCGGCGTGGGGGCAATCGCCGCGGAACCCGGAACCGTCTCGTCCGACGGCGGTGAGCGCTCCGAAGCATCCGAGCGGGTCGACTGAATCAGACACAGCCGCCGCGAGCCGGCCGCACGCCCCTCCTGCGGGAGAACAACACTGTCGAGGTGCGTGACCCGGGCGACGGTGCCGGCCGCGCCCGGGTCATCGGCCTGTCGGGAGCGTGAGCGACTCCGCCCGCCCGCCGGGCGACCCTGCGTACGGGTCGCGGTCAGCGGCGGATGGTCGGGGTGGACTCGCCGTAGGCGCGCAGCAGTTGGTGGGCGTGCAGCCAGCGCAGCTCCGTGCCGCAGGCGCGCAGCGCCATGCCGAGGGCGTGCCGCATCGCGCCGTCGACCGCGGTGCGGGCGGCGGTGGCGCGGGCCGCCTCGGGCAGGGCGCTGTCGGCGAGGTCGGCGAGCCGGCGGGACGGGTTCCAGCCGAGGTCCGCCGCCCCGTCGCGGTCGTCCGCGCCGCCGGTCGGGGCGCCGGGGGCGAGGGTGATGCCGGCGGCGCCGGGGCGGACGGCCAGCGGCAGGCCGGCGAGGGCGGCGCTGCGGCGGACGGTGCCGACGAGGCCCGCCGGGAGCCCGGGTTCGGCGGGGACGGGCCCGGGCTGCCGGGCGACCAGGGCCCCGGGCGGGACGCGCAGGCCGCCGTCGACCGCGCCCCGGCCGTCGACCCGCAGCTCCCCGCCGGTGCGGTCCCGGGTGGTCTCCAGCCCGAAGGCGGGCAGGAACTCGGCGAGCGCGTTCGTCATGGCCGTCTCCACCGCCTCCCGGGCCGGCCCGGCCGACTGCCCCGGTTCCGCCATGGCGGCGGCGTCGGTCAGGCGCGGGGAGGGCAGCCAGTCGAGGGCGGCGACGCCCGCACAGCGGTCGCCGTCGTCGACAGGGCGCGCGGGGCGGATCCGCACGCCGGGTCCGTGGTCGCCGAAGGCGACCGGCAGACCGGCGAGCAGCAGCGCGTCGGTGAGGCGGTCGGCCAGGGCGGGATCGACCCGGCCCGCGGGCGGTCCGGCGTCGGCCGGGGTCGGGGGCTGCCGGTACGACGGGAGACTCAACGGTGCGGGCCCTTCTGGAGGTCGTCCGCCGACGGCGGCGAGGGACGGTGCATGGCGGTGTTCCGGTTCTCCTCGGACTCCGGTGCCCTCCGCTCCCAGTTCGCCTCGACGCGGGCCCGCTCGATCTCGACGAGCTGCCGGACCACGTCGTCGACGGTTCGGTGGGAGATCTCGGCGAAGCCGTTGAGCCACTCGGCGAGGTCGACGGGCAGGCGGAGGGTCACGCGACGCGGCGGGGGGAGTTCGGGCATCGGGCCTCCTCGGACCCCGTGGGTCGGCATGCGACGGCTGCGCCGGGGCGGACCCGCGGGCCCGTCCGGCGCACTGTCGAACTCTCGTTCCCAGGCCGTCGCACCGTCAAACGCCGTGCACCGCCGGCCTGCCGGGCGCACCACCGCGGCGCGGGCGGCGCGGGCGGGACGCCTGCCGTCAACAGGCACAATCAGCCACTCCGGGCGGCGGACGTCCGCGTTCCGGCCGATCGCCCGCCGCGGGGTTGACCGCCAAATTGGTCTATGCCACTTTCTGATCGCGCGGCCCGCCGCCTCCTCCCCCACGACGAACCCGAGGTGGCACCGGGCTCCCCTCCACCAGTGCCGCGCCGCCCCCACTCCAGGAGAGGAACCCCCATGACCGTCCGCACCAGCCGCCGGCGCCCCCGCGTCCGCGCGGCGCTCGTCGCCGCCGTCACCGCCGCCGGGCTCGGCGCCGGAGTGCTCGGCGCGCTGCCCGCCGCGGCCGCCGGCGAGTCGCTCGCCGTGCAGTACCGCAACGGCGGCAGCGGCTCCGCGCAGGCCTCGCCGTGGCTGAAGGTCGTCAACACCGGCTCCGCGCCCGTGGCCCTGGAGCAGATCAAGCTGCGCTACTACTTCCGGTCCGACTCGCCCCTGGCCGCGTACCGCTTCGCCTGCGACTGGGCCGTCCGGGGCTGCGCCAACGTCACCGGAACCATCGGCACCATCCAGGAGTCGGGCGCGGCCGCCGACCGCTACCTGGAGATCGGGTTCACCGCGGGCGCCGGCACGCTCGCCCCCGGGGCCGACAGCGGCGACCTGCACCTGCGCATCCACCGCACCGACTGGCAGTCCATGGTCCAGGGCGACGACTACTCCTTCGGCGCCACGCAGAGCGGCTACGCGGACTGGGCCAAGGTCACCGCGAGCGTCGCCGGCGTCCAGGTCTGGGGCACCGCCCCGACCGTCCCGGCCGGTCCGGTGCTGTTCGACGACCTCGATTACACCGGACACGACGACCCGGCGCTCGCCGCGCACGGCTGGAACGCCCGCTCCGGCGGCGGCGGCCCCGGCGTGGGCGGGGCCACCTGGGCGCCCGAGAACGTCACCTTCGCCAAGGAGGCCGGCAACTCGGTGATGACCCTGCGGACCTCGACCGCCGGCACCGCCGAATCCACCCGGCAGAGCGAGTTCCACAGCCAGGCGATGAAGTTCCGCAACGGCACCTACGCGGCCCGGGTCCGCTTCGCCGACGCCCCGGTGACCGGCCCCGACGGCGACCATCTGGTGCAGAGCTTCTTCACGATCAACGACCTCAAGGCGCCGAACGCCGACGACTACGCCGAGTACGACTTCGAGTACCTGCCCAACGGCGGCTGGGGCGAGACCTCGAACATCTTCTTCGCCACCTCGTGGGAGACCTACGGCCCGGACGGCTCGGTCAACCAGTACACGACCTCCCGGACCTCGTTCGCCGGCTGGCACGACCTCGTCCTGACCATCGACGACAGCGCCATCGTCTACTACGTCGACGGGGTCGAGTTCGCCCGCCACGACGCCCGCTACCTCCCCGAGCGGCCGATGGTGATCGCCTTCAACCAGTGGCTCACCGACCTGGCCGGCCACACCGGCACCGAGGCGCGCACCTACGAGGAGCAGGTGGACTACGTGCTGCACGTCAAGGACCGGGTACTGAGCCCCGCCCAGGTCGGCGCCGCCGTCGCCGGCTACCGCGCCGCCGGGACGTCCTTCACGGACACCGTCCCCGCCTCCTGAGCCCGTCTCCCGATCCCGCCCCGTCCGGGCACGGCGGCCCCCGGGGCGTGTACGAAGCGCACCGGGGGCGCGCGGTGCTTCGTGCACCACGGCCAAGCGCGGCGGCCCGCGGCGTCCGGGGCGCGGCAGCCCCGGGCGGGACGGGCGAGGGACGGGGATATCCGCAGGTGGGCGGGCCCGGGACCGCGCAGCGCTCCGGCAAACCCGCGTGCGGAAGCCCGGCCGACCACCCCTCGCACCACGGGGCGCCGGTGCCCCACCCTTGGCCCCGGTCCCGGGGATCCGCACGATCTCTGGTGTCCGGCCGCTCACGGCCGCCGCACCGCCCCCGGAGAACCCCTTGCCGATCCCGCGCCTACGCACCACCGCCGCCGCGCCCCTCGCCGCCGTCGCCCTCCTCCTCGCCGGGAGCGGGGCCGCCACCGGCAGCCACGCGGGCCCGGTGCCGGACGACGTCCAGGTCCTTCCGTACCCGCCGTGCCCCACCCGCGGCTGAGCCCGCGCGGGAACCGCGGGGATCAATGGGTAGTCGCCCCCATTGATCCCCGCACCGTTCCGGAGGTCCGCTGGACACCGGCCCGCAGCCCCACTCCCCCACCCGTCACAGTGAGCAAGGCCAGGTGAACGGCATGCACGACGTCCACGAACCGGTGTACCGGTCGGCCCGGCGGTCCGCGATGTACCTGCGGTGCCGCCCGTACGACCCGCAGGAGGCCGAGTACGTCCGCTCCGCCATGGAGCACCTGGCCCACCGCCTCGCGCTGCCGCACCCCGACGTGTACGCCGACCACGGCCTGAGCACCCGGGGCCCGCTGCCTGCGCTGGCGAGCCTGCTGACGGCCGCCGAGCGCGGCTGGGTGGACGCGGTGCTGGTGCCCGGACCGTTCGTGTTCTCGCTCGACGACCGGGCGGCGGCGGACATCGTACGGCGCCTCGCCCGGGCGGGCTGCGAGGTCGTCGAGGCGCCGGGCCGGGTCGTCCGCCCGACCGGCCCGCTCCGGGACGCCCCGGTCCGCCGGCACCTCGCCGTGCCCGCCGCGACGGCGCCGCTGCCCGACGGCGCCGCGGTGGTGTCCGGGGTCGTGTCCGGGGTGGTGTCCGGGGTGCTCTGAACGGCCGTGCCCGACCCGACCGACCCGGAGGGGACGGACGCGGGCATGATGGGACGCATGCCCGTTGAGACTCCGTCCGTACCCGAGGGACCCGGCTTCGTGGGGCGGGTCCGCGAACTCGCCCGGCTGGCCGACGGGCTGGCCCGGCCGCCGGCCGTGCTGCTCGTCGAGGGCGAGGCCGGCGCCGGCAAGTCGCGGCTGGTCACCGAGGCCCTGCGGGCGCTGCGGGGCCTGCCCGGGTCGGAAGCCGGCGGGCCGGACACCACCGCGACGGACGCCGCCGGGCCGGGCGCCACCGCGCCGGGACGGGCCGTGCTGGTCGGCCGCTGCCACCCGCTGCGCGAACCGGAGCCGCTCGGCCCCGTGGTGGACGCGCTGCGGGACGCCACCGCCCTGCTGCCCCCGCCCGGCACGCTGCCGCCCAGCACGGGGGCGCTGCGCCGGGTGCTGCCGGACCTCGCCGACCGGCTGCCCCCCGCGCCGCCGGACGGCGGGGAGCTGCTGTCCGCCCGGCGGCTGCTGGCCCAGGGGATACGGGCGCTGCTGACGGCGCTCGACGATCCGGTGCTGGTGGTCGAGGACGTGCAGTGGGCCGACGACGCGACCCTCGACCTGCTGCTGCGGCTGGCCCGCGACCTGCCGCCCCGGCTGGTCCTGGTGGTCACCTACCGCCCCGAGGACCTGCCGCCCGGCGCCCCGGCGCCCGCGGCCGCCTACCGCGGCGCGCCCTCCGGGCCCGGCGCGGGCCTCGGTCTCCTGCGCCTGGGGCCGCTGGAGGAGGCGGAGGTGACGGAGCTGGCCCGGACCGCGCTCGGTGCGGCGGTCACCCCCGACCTCGCCCGGGTGCTGTACGAACGCAGCCTCGGCCTGCCGCTGACCGTCGAGGAGGACCTCAAGGCTCTGGCGGAGCGCCCGGCGCCCCGGCGGGCGGCCGACCTGGCGGCCTGGCTGGCGCGGGCCGAGGTCCCGCGCGGCCTGGCCGACGCCCTGGCCGGGCGGCTCGCCCGGCTCGGCGCGCACGCGGCGGCCGTCGTCGACGCGGCGGCGGTGCTCGGGGTGCCCGCCGACGAGGACCTGCTCAGCACCGTCGCCGGCCTGGCCCCCGAGGCGGGCGGCGGTGGCCTGGCCGAGGCGCTGCGCGCGGGCGTCCTGCGGGAGACCTCGCCCGACCGGTACGCCTTCCGCCACCCCGCGGCCCGGCGGGTCGCCCACCGGCGGATCCCCGGGCCCGGGCGCCGGCTGCTGCACCGGCGGGCGGTCGCCGCGCTGGAGGCCCACGACCCCCGGCCGCTCACCCGGATCGCCGAGCACACCCTGGCCATGGGCGACCGCCGGGCCTGGCAGGACCTCGCCCAGGCGGCCGCCGACCAGGCCGTCGCGCTCGGCGACCCGGGCGACGCCCGCCGGATGCTGCGCAGCCTGCTGGACGAGCCCGACCTCGACCCGCACCGGCGCGGCCGGGCCGCCCTGGCGCTGGCCCGGCTCGCGGCCGACGACGTCGACCCGGCGGCCAGCGTCCAGGTGCTCAGCGGCATGGTCGCCGACCCCCGGCTGCCCGTCGCCGACCGCGGCGAGATCCGGCTCGCGCTGGGCTTCCTGACCGCCGTTCACAGCGGCAACCGGGCCGGGTTCGACCGGATCCGCGAGGCCCTGGAGGAGCTGGAGGAGCGCCCCGTCCGGGCGGCCCGGGCCATGGTGGCGATCTCGATGGACGAGCGCGACGGTGCCGGCCGCCACGCCGCGGAGTGGCTCGCCCGGGCCGACCGGCTCTTGGCGGCCAACCCCGACGAGGACGTGGCCGCCGCGGTGCGGGCCACCTCGCTGACCTTCCAGGCCAGGGACGGCGATCCGGCGGTCTGGGACCGGCTGGACGAGCTGCCGCGCGCCTCCGAGCGCCCCGAGGTGATGCGGCAGACCACCCGGGCGCTGTACAACACGGGCGAGATCGCCATCGAGCTGGGCTACGACACGCGGGCCGCGCACCTGCTGACGGAGAGCCGGCGGCTTGCCAGGCTGACGGCCATCCCGTACCTGGAGTGCTACAGCCGGCTGGCGCTGATCCGGCTGGACATGCTGGCCGGGCGCTGGGAGGGCGTGGAGCAGCGGTTCGCCGCCCTGGGCGCGGAGTTCGACGACCTGGCGATGGCCGGCGCGGAGCGTTCGCTGCTGTTCGGGCGGCTCGCGGCGGGGCGGGGCCGGCTGGCGCTGGCCCGGGAGGAGTTCGAGATCGCCGCCCGGTTCGGGCAGCGGGAGTCGCAGGTGACCGTCGCGCTGCGGGCGGCCGCCGGGCTCGGGGGCCTGCAGCTGCTGGAGGGCGACACCGCCGGGGCCGTCGCGACGGCCGGCCCGGCGCTGGCCACCGCACGGCAGGCGGGTGCCTGGGCGCGCACCGCCGAGCTGCTGCCGGTGGCGGTGGAGGCGCTGCTGGCGACGGGCGGGCGGGCCGAGGCCGAGGCGGTCACCACGGAGGCGGCCGAGGCGCTCACCGACCGGGGCGCGCCCGCGGTGTCGGCGGCGCTGGACCAGGCCCGGGGGCTGCTGCTGGCGGCGGACGCCGGGCCGGAGGCGGCGGAGGCCTTCATCCGGGCCCGGGACCGCTGGCAGGACATCGGGCGGCCGTACGAGGCCGCGCGGGCCGACGAGCGGATCGCGGCCGCGCTGGCGCCGGTCGACCGGGCCCGGGCGGCGGAGCGGATGGCGGCGGCCGAGCGGGTGTACCTCGCGCTGGGGGCGACCACCGACACCGCCCGGTGCCGCAAGCTGCGCCGGGACCTCGACCTCGGCGGGATCGGGTCCCCGGGGCGCCGCGGCTACGGCAAGCAGCTGTCGCCGCGTGAGCGGCAGGTGGCGGAGCTGCTCGCGCAGGGCGCCGCGAACCAGGACATCGCCCAGGCGCTCTTCCTCTCGCCGCGCACGGTGGAGCACCATGTGGCGAACGTGCTGCACAAGCTGGCCACCAGCCGGGCCGGGACGGCGGAGGCGCTCGCCCGGGCCGACGCCGAGGACGCGGCGGACGGCGGGGCCGACTGATCGGCGCGGCGCCGGGCGGGTCCGGGCGGGTCCGGGTACGGGGTGTACGGCCGGGCCCGCAGGGTTCCCGGGGAGCGTTAGGTAGTCACCCGCATTGATCCGGCCGGTCCCGGCCGGTTCCCTGGTGGCACCGGCGAGCGAGCGGGGCAGCCGCTCCCCGACCAGGAGGGATCCCGAGAGATGAGTGCACGTCATCACGCGCCGAGCGCGCCCGCCATCCAGGCGACGGACGGACCGGCCCCGGCCACCGTCCGGATCTCCCCGTCCCCCCGCAAGGCCGGACACCATCCGATCGCCCTGGTCCGGCTGGCCCGGCTGAGCCGCTCCGGCCCCGCGCACTGGGTGCACTGACCACACCGGAGGTCTCCGGCCAGGCCGCGTGCGGGCGGCGACGGCCGGCGACGATCGTCCACAGCGGACAACTGCGGGGCCCTGCCCGGGTGAGCGGGCAGGGCCCCTGTCGTGCGGTCGTGCCGGATCGCGCGGGTCATCGCCAGGAGCCGCCGGCCGGCCCGCGCGCCGACGCCTGCGACGGCGCGGCCGCCGTGCCGTTCAAGGCCGAGCCGGCCTTCAACGAGGTGGTCGGCGGCAGGGAGAGGGGATTCGGCGGCCCGCCCAGGATGTCGGGGGTGCGGACGTACGTCTTGCCGCAGTTCGCCACGACACCGTCGTGCCCGGGCCCGGCGGCGCAGAGGGCCACGGGCTGCCCGTCCTGGTGGCCCTGGTGCCCGTGGTGGTTGTCGTGGTGTCCCCGGTAGACAGCGGAGTCCGCGCCGGCCGCACCCGCACCAGCACCCGTGACCGGCAGGGTGCCGACGGCCGCAGCGATGACGGCGATTCTTCTGATCATGCCCTCCTCGCCTTGTGGTGACGTTGGCTCATCCTGCAAGGCCTCCGGCGCCGACGCCGTCAGGCGCGGCGGCCACCGCCGACTTCGGCGGAGGGTTCACGCACCGGTCAGCGGCCCGGTCCCGGCGGACGGCCGGGCCTCAGTGGCCGCGGTGCGATACCAGCAGCCCAAGCCAGTGAAATTCGCACCTGATCAGGTGCGACTCGACGTTGCGGGGAAGCCGGCCCTCGCGTCGGGTGGCGAGACTTGCGGGGCACGCACGCGTCGGCGGCCCTGCGGTCATCCAGGGGTGGCGATCACCGTGATGGTGCACAGCCCGCATGACCGGGCTCGGCCGGCGTTCCGTGTCCCCGTGCGGACGGGCGCCGCACCGGTCCGCCGGCGGGAGCCGATCGTCACCCGCACCTGGGCGCCGTTCCCCGGAGGCTCCGGCGCTCCGACCGAGTTGGGGAGAGACCTGTATGAGAGTCCGCAAGGCGAAGCCACCGAGTGGTCCCCCGGAAGGGTGGAGACGCCTGAAGCCGACGATGATCCGCTCCGTCCTGCGCCGGCTGGTCCCGGGGGCGGGGGTGGCGGCGCTGCTCGCCACCGGTCTCCCGCTGGGCGGGGTGGCCAGCGCGCAGACGCCCTCGGTGTCGGTGGCCCCGTCCCTCAGCCCGGCGACCCTCAGCCGTGCGGGCGAGGTGGTCACGTTCTCCGTCCAGGTCACCAATACCGGTGACGAGCCGCTGACCGGGGTCACCGCGGGCTTCCAGACCTTCGGCGGCTCCGGCACGGCCCCGGTCCTCACGTGCTCGGACACCTCCCTCGCCGTCGGAGCGGCGACCACGTGCAGCGGGCCGTACACGGCGACGCAGGGCGACATCGACGCCGGGGGATTCGCCACCGCCGTGACCGCCACCGGCACCCCGCCGACCGGCGCCGCGGTCACGGCCCAGGCCGAGTTCCCCGTCATCGCCGTGCAGAGCGCCGCCCTCTCGCTGGAGAAGGTGGCCGCGACCGGCGGCGGAGGCGGCAACAACCGCCGCAACACCGTGATCACCACCCTGACGCCCGGACAGACGGTGGGCTACTTCTACGTCGTCCGCAACACCGGGAACGTCACCCTCAGCGGCGTCGCCGTCGCGGACACCGCGTTCTCCGGCACGGGCGCGCCACCGATCATCACCTGCCCGCAGACCGTCCTCGCCCCCGGTGAGGCGATGGTCTGCACGGGCGCCTACACCGTGACGCAGGCCGACGCGGCCACCGGGTCGATCACCAACACCGCCGCCGCGACCGGCAACCCGCCCAGCGGCGGGCCCGTGACCTCCCCGCCCTCCACCGCGACGGTGACCGGCCCACAGGCGCAGCCCGCGCTGGTCCTCGACAAGATCGTCGCCCAGGGCGGCGGTGGCGGCAACAACCGCCGCAACACCCTGGTCACCACCCTGGTGGCCGGTCAGCCGCTCGGCTACGCCTTCGTGGTGACCAACAGCGGCAACGTCGACCTCACGGACGTCACCGTGACCGACACCGCCTTCTCCGGGACCGGCACGCCGCCGGTGATCTCCTGCCCGTTCACGGACCTGCCCGCGGGGGCGTCGATGACCTGCACCGCGGCGTACACGGTGACGCAGGCGGACGTGGACGCCGGGGTCATCACCAACACGGCGACCGCCACCGGCACCCCGCCCAGCGGCCCGCCCGTCACCTCCCCGCCCACCACCGCGACCGTCACCGGCCCGCAGGCGTCCCTCACCCTGGACAAGACGGTCTCGACCGGCGGCGGAGGCGGCAACAACCGCCGCAACACCGTGATCACCACCCTGACGCCCGGACAGACCCTCGCCTACACCTTCGTGGTGACCAACACCGGTGCCGTCACCCTCACGGACCTGAAGGTCACGGACACCGCGTTCTCCGGGACGGGCACGCCGCCGGCGATCTCCTGCCCGTCGACCAGCCTCGCCCCGGGCGCGGCGATGACGTGCACCGCGACCTACACGGTGACCCAGGCCGACGTGGACGCCGGACGCGTCACCAACACCGCGACCGCCACGGGCACCCCGCCCAGCGGCCCCGACGTGACGACGCCACCCGCCACCGCGACCGTCGCCGCGGCGAGGCCGGCTCTGGCGCTGACCAAGTCGGCGGCACCGGCCGAGGTGACCTCCTCCGGGCAGCTCGTGACGTACACCCTGCAGGTCACCAACACCGGGAACGTCCCGCTCACCGCCATCGCCGTGCGGGAGACCGCGTTCGACGGCGAGGGCACCGTGCCCGCGGTCTCCTGCCCGTCCACCGCACTCGACGCGGGTGCCTCGATGACCTGCACCGCGACGTACATCGTCCAGACGCACGACCTCCACTCCGCACGGATCAACAACACCGCCGAGGCCACCGGCACGGCACCCGGTGGAACCACCGTCACCTCCAACCCGGCGTCGGCGAGCGTCACGGTGACCGTCACCCAACCGTCCGCCTCACCGTCGCCGTCACCCTCGCCGTCGCCCTCCCCCACCCCCTCGCACCAGCCGACCCAGCAGCCCACCCACACACCCACACACCCGCACTCGCACTCGCACGGTCCGACCCACGGCCACGGCCACGGAACGCCCGGCAAGCCCCCCGCCGGGCCCCCGCTCCCCGCCACCGGGGCCGGAACCCTCCCGCTCCTCGCGGCGGTCGGCGCCGCCGCCCTGATCGCGGCGGGGACCCCGCTCCTCCTCACCGCCCGCCGCGCCCGCCGTCGGCACTGAACCACCGCACGACGCTGCGGCCGGCACACCTCGCGTGTGCCGGCCGCAACCACGTGCGCCTCCGAACGGACGAACGGGGCACCGCCCCTGGACCCCGGCAGGCCACCGCGGTGCCGGTGCCGCACGGCGAGCACGAGCAACTCGGCCGTCGGCCGGTGGCGGAACCAGGGTGCCGGCATGGGCACCGTCATGCCGGATGGTCCAGGGGCGGGCGTCAGCGCGCTGCGGGCGCCACCGGGCGTTCAGGTGGCTCCCGCTCGCGGTCGTCACCACCCGCCCCGGGACGACGGCTGCGGCTGCGGCTGGCAGGCCCTTCGACGGTCCGACACACGCCGGCTCTCCGACCCGACAGGGATCGTTCCCGCTCCGCTTCGACCGATCGGGGCGGCGGGTCGCTCGTCCCCGGGATCGGGCCGGACGGCGGCGACGAGGTCCTGGGTCCTGGGCGCCGGCCTCGGCCGACTCGCGTGCCCCCTTCCGCCGGGCACACCCGTGACGCGTCACTTCCCCCTGTCACACATCGGTCATGAAGGCCTGGAGCGGCTGGGGCCGCATCCCGTAGCGGACCTTGAAGGCGCCGTTGCGCCGGCCGCCCTCCAGCGTGGGCACGCCGGCCCGCAGACCGAGCTTGATGATGGCCGACATCAGCACGTAGTAGGAGCTGAAGGGGCGCTCCTTCGCCGCGTCGGCGTTGCGGTCGTACCCGCCCGCCCACGCGTGGATCTTCTTCGCCTCCAGGAAGACCACCGCCTTGGCGATGATCTCGCCGTCCATCGTCACCTCGATGATGCGGGCGCCCTTGCGGGTGTAGTGCAGGAACGCCGCGATGCGTTCCTTGCTGTAGTAGCCCGCCGACCCGACGTTGGCCATCAGCACTTCGAAGATCTGCAGGCTCTGCGGGTCCTCCTCGCCGTCCGGCACCCGCTCGGTGATCTTCACGCCGCAGTCGTCGGCGCGGCGCAGCTGCCGGGCGTACTCGCGTCGGGCGTTGTAGCTCAGCGAGGACAGATAGCCCTGCCAGTCGCCCGCGGCGGCCAGGTCGACGGTGTAGCGGGTGTCCAGATCGCTGCCGGTCAGCCCCGCGCCCTCCAGCGCGAGCGCGGTGGGCGAACCGGTGGCCACGTTGATGAAGCCGCAGCGGCCGAGGCCGGCGGAAGCGGCGATCTCCCGCATGCGCGTCACGATCGCCCTCGCGACGACGGGGTCGGTGCGGGTGCTGGCAAGCCGGGTGTCGCTGCAGTGCCAGACGTGACTGAGCAGCGCCTTCTCGTCAGGGCCCATTCCCAGGGCCCGCAGTGGGTCGCCCTGCACGTAGCAGGGCGTCAGCGCGATGACCCGGTCGTCCTCGTCCAGCACCTCGATGTAGTGCACGGCGTGCACCGGCTGGATGGGCTCGCGCTCGTAGGCGCGCAGGAACTCGTGGCCGTAGTAGAACTCGGAGGCGCCGGCGGCGGCGGCGAGTCCGTCGGTCTCCGGGGCCAGGTCCTCGACCGTGCGGACAACGCGGGTGCGGTAGGTCTCAGTACGTCGCAAAGTACTCACGGTGCTCCCATTCGGATTGATGTGCGTCGTCCGCCGCGGCACCAGCCTGCCACGCCGTGTACCGCCGCAACTCGCTACTCTTCAGCCGGAGCAGACATTCTGTCAGCGACGCGCCGAGCACCTCGCGGTAGAAGTCGCTGGCGGCCAGGGCGCCGAGCGCTTCCCGCAGGTCGCGCGGCAGCGGGGGCAGCGCGGTGTCGTGCGGGTCGGCGGCCGGGCCTCCCGGGGCGAGTTCGCGCTCGATGCCGTCCAGCCCGGCCGCGAGCTGCCCCGCCAGGTACAGATAGGGATTGGCGCAGGGCTCGCCCATGCGGTTCTCGATATGGGCGGCCGGATCACCGTAGGCGCCCAGGACCCGCAGGAACGCGCCGCGGCTCTCGACCGACCAGGCGGCGCGGGTGGGCGCGAGCGAGAACCGGTCGGCCATTCGGCGATAGCCGTTGACGGTCGGCACGCACAGCAGGGCCGCGTCGGCCGCGTGTCCGAGCAGCCCGGCCAGGAAGCGTTCACCGGTCTCGGACAGGGCGTGCTCGCCGTCGGGCGAGGTGAACAGGTTCTCGCGCGTGCTGGCGCGGGCCAGGGACTGGTGCAGGTGCCAGCCGCTCGCGTCGAAACCGGGAAGGCCGGGGAGCGCCATGAACGAGGCGTGGTGGCCCAGCCGGGCGCAGACCTGCTTGGTCGTGGCGCGGAACAGCAGCATGGTGTCCGCCGCGTCCAGCGCGCTCTGCGGCGCGAAGGTGAACTCCAGCTGCCCGGGGCCGGATTCGTGCTCGACCGACCGCAGGGGCAGGCCCATGTCCATCAGCGCCCGGGTCAGCGGAGCGAGTACCGGCTCCAGTGCGTCGGTCAGGCCCTCCAGGTTGAACTGGTAACCGCCGTTGACCGGTTGGACGGCCGGTGGCCGGCCCTGCACCCCGAAGCCGCCGGGCCGGCCGGAGTAGTGCTGGTCCACGAGCCGGGTCAGGTACCACTCGACCTCCAGACCCACGACGTAGTCCAGGTCCTGCTCCCGCAGCCCGGCGCAGAGCCGGCGCAGTACTCCCCGGCTGGACAGCGGGTGGGGGGCACCGGAGCGCAGGTACTCGTCGCCGATCACCCAGCCGGTGCGCGGCCCCGTGTACGGGAGCTCCCGGAAGGTCAGCGGATCGGGCACCAGGACGAAGTCGCCCGCGCCGAGCAGTTCGTCGACGCCGATGCCGCCCCCGGGAACGGTGAAGTCGACGGCTGTGGCGTGCCCGGTGTCGAAGACGAACGGCCCCGGGCTGTGGTCCATACCGTTGCGCAGCACCGTGCGGAACGCGTCGGCCGTCAGCGTCTTGGAACGCGGCAGACCGTGCGGGTCGGCGAACACCAGTCGCACGAAGTCCAACGACTCCAGGGAGGCCTCCAGTTCGGCGGCCGCGTCGCGCCGGTGGTCGTCCCACAGGCCGTGGCGCGCGATGAAGTCCCGGCTGCCGGTGCTCACGTCGCCGTAGGCGCGGTGGTCCACCGGGTGGGGGGTGTCGGTCACGTCGGGTGCCGGTCCTTTCCAGGGTGTGCGTCGCGCCGGGGGTTCGCACGTTCGACTTCTGCGGCGACGCGCAGCACCAGGGCGTCGTGGTGCCGGGCGGCGGCGATCTGGAGGCCCACGGGCAGTCCGTCAGGGCCGAAGCCGGCCGGGACGGAGACGGCCGGCAGGCCCGCCATGTTGAACGGGAAGGCTGCGGGGGCCCAGGAGAGCCACGCCAGGGGGGCGTCGTAGGCGGGCTCGTCGGGATGCCAGGCGTCCACGGCGAACGGTGTCACCGGCACGGTCGGCATGGCCAGCACGTCGAACCGTTGCAGGCATGACGCCAGCCTCCGGGTCAGCTCGGCCCGCTCGGCCTCGGCGCGCACCAACTGGACGGCGGTCAGCGTCCTGCCGTGCCGGACGACCGCCAGCCGCGCCGGGTCGGCCGACACGTCGTCCTCGCCGGGGGACGCCGCCGCCTCGGCGGCGGCCAGCAGGGTGACCAGCGCGGGGTAGGCGTCGTCGAACGGCGGCGGAATCGTCTCCACCTGGTGGCCGGCCGCCGCGAGCCGTTCGACCGCCGCCCGCTGGGGGTCCGCCGGCACGGCGGGGCCCGGTGCGCGGAGCCCCTCGATCCAGGCGATGCGCAGCGGCCCGTCGGCGGCGGTGGGCGGGACGGGCGGCGGGGGCGGGAGCAGGGAGTCCGGGTCGCCCGGGTCCGGCCCCGCCATCACGCGCAGCAGCAGCTCCGCGTCGGCGACCGTGCGGGTGAGTGGTCCCAGGTGTGCCAACCGGTCCGGGCAGTGCGGCACGTAGGGGACGCGGCCATGGCTGGGTTTGAAGCCGACGACGCCACAGAAGGCGGCGGGGATGCGGATCGACCCGGCGCCGTCGGTGCCGGTCGCCGCGATGCCCAGGCCGGCGGCCACCGCGGCCGCCGCGCCGCCGCTGGATCCGCCGGCACTGCGGGAGAGGTCCCAGGGGTTCGCCGCCGGCGGCCCGAGACGGTTGACGGTTCCGGCGCTCCAGCCGTGTTCGGACGTGGTGGTCTTGCCCAGGACGATCGCGCCGGCCCGGCGCAGCCGGGCCACGGCGGGCGCGTCCCCGGCCGGCACCGTGTCGCGCAGGGCCAGGGAACCGCGCGTGGTGCGGATGCCCTCGGTCGCGGTCAGGTCCTTCACGCTCAGCGGTACGCCGAGCAGCGGCCGGTCGTCCCAGGCCGCCTCGCCGAGGCGCAGGATGCGCTTCTCGGCGCGGGCCGCCCGTGCCAGTGCCCGGTCGGCGGCCACGGTGACGAAGGCGCCCAGAACCGGGCCGAGTGCTTCGATCAGTCGCAGGGTGTCCTCGGTGTACTCGACCGGGGACAGCTGCCGGGCCGCGTACAGACGGCGCAGCCCGGCGCTGTCGAGATAGCGGAGCGCGTCATCCATGGAAGGCACGGAACCAGTCGTTGCCGAAGTCGCGGACGGTCGCGCGGTGTCGACCCATCGCCTGGTGCAGCACGGCGAGGACTCTGCCGGAGGCGACGGCCGCCCGCAGGTCGTCCGTGGTGTACCGCTCGCCGGCGCTGCGCATCAGGCGCAGGTCGTACAGTCCGGGCAGGTGGCGGCCGGCGTGGTCGATGCCGAGCGGGACGCGGATGGCGTGGCGCACGTCGAAGGCGACGTGTCCGGTGTGGTGCTGGTCGGAGTGGTGCGTGAGGTCCGGCATGGTGGGGGCGAAGAACCAGTCGTCGCGCCCGGGCACGCGGTCGTGGATGCCGAGGGCGTGCGGAAGGTAGTGCCAGGTGTTGAAGCGCATGCGGGCGCTGTAGGCGCTCAGGGTCTTCACCAGCGCGGCACGGTCCTCTCCGAAGGACTCGGCGAAGGCGGCACTGGGCGCGACGCAGCAGAAGAAGGCGTTGCTCCTGAGGGCGAGCGGATCGTCCTCGCCGGTGCTGCCGGGTTCGAGGGGCGCGAAGGAGCGGGGCCCGCGGCCCATGGCGACGTCCGACGCGGTCGCCTCGGCGAGGGTCGTCATGAAGCGGGTGAGCAGGGCCTCGTAGGCGCTGCTGAAGCGTTCGGGGGCGGGAGCGGCGTGGAGCGCGTCGCTCAGTACCTCGAAGGCCGACGCCGTCTCCTCGATGGTCGTGGTGACCGCCCCGATGCCCGCCTCGCGTTCCAGCAGGGCGCGCAGCGGGAGGGGTACGTCGGTGTAGCCGACGGCCGGCCGCAGCAGGTGCTCCGTCTTGTTGAGGTTGACCCCGTGGATGACCCGGTAGAAGACGGTTCCGTCGCCGAGGCGGGCCTGCCGTTCGGCGGCGCAGCGGCGGGCGAGGGCTTCGAGCCCGGCAACGGTGGAGGCCCCCTCGATGTCGGGTGGCTCGGCGCCGTATCCGCGGATGTGTCCGGTCAGCAATGCGGCGACACCGGCGGAGGTGAGGTGAGTGCCGTTGGCTTCCTCGAGCCGGGCCTGGGTGCCGCTGCTCAGCAGGACGGTCGCCAGTGCGACGAAAGCGGCTTCCTCTTTCGACCATTCCTCGGCCGGGACGGCGGCGAGCCGGGCGAGGACGTTCTCGGGAGCGGTGGGTGCGATCGATTTTCCGGGGAGGTTTCCGGAACTGCCGAGATTCGAGAACAACTGGTGGCCCACGTAGACCTGGACCGGGGCCATGTGCAGTAATACATGACCGATGCGCTCCAGGTCCTCCCGGTTCCGTTCGGAAGGACGGCCCGTCATGTACGTGTGGAGTTCGGTACGGCCCGCCTCTTCCGCGGCTTCACTTTCCAGATACCGGCGATGCAAATCCGTTCGCGTTTCCGCGTCGGTCACCAGCGAACCCACGATATGAGAGCCGACCGGGGCGCGGGACGCTTCCCATAAGAAGAGCATGCGTCCGGTACGGTCGAGGATCAGCAGGTCGGAGCCGGTCGCCGCCGGGTCGACGCGTAATTCCCGGGCGACAATCTCTTGGGCGAGCCAAAGGTCGGCGGCGGTGAGAGCCGCGCGTCCGACGTCCTCGGGGAGGCGTCCGTCCAGCGTGAGGACCACGTGCAAGGCCTGCTTCGTGGTGCCGCACCGCCGGGCCCGCCCGACCGTCGATTCAAGTAAATGGGGGAAACCGTCGGATCGAATTGAAATCACCCACCCCTATTCAGCGCCGCCTGGGACCGCACCGAGGTCGTTGCAACTTCAAATTCCATTAAATTTGGATGCTAGCACCGTGAACAGCAGGCGAACCAGGGCACCATCTTGTGACCAAGGTCACACTCTCGGGTGGTTTTCTGCCCCAGGAGCAAGGGGAGCCTCTGGCTCGTCATTGGCGTCATCGACGCCGGGCGGCTGCCGGCCGAGCCGTCAGCAGCTGTGAAGCAACGCCGCAAAAGAGTGCGCACAGCCGCCCTCGATCGGAGCCAAGAGCGAAGGGCGGGGTTCCGCTTTCCGGCCGCATCGATCCCGGCCGCCGGCCGGGCAATTTCACGGGTAAGGTATATCTGGACGTGAGCGAATTACTCACCGAGTCGGCACGGCCCGCCACCGCGGCCGAGCTGGCGAACCTTTATTCCGTTCTCGACGGCCACGGTCTCCTGCCGGACACCGTGGCCCCCTCCGTGATCGTCGTGGAAGCACCCGGCAGCACCGGCCTGGCGCCCGCGCTGGCCGAGCGGCTGGAACCGTTCGGCGTCAGCGTGGCCGCCCTCCCGGCCGAGGCGCCCCCGCGCGGCGCCGAACCTCCTACCGGACGACCGGCACGCACCACGTTCCTCCTCGGCGGAGAACTGCACGGCTGGTGCCTGGAGTCCGACGGGGAGACCGACGAGGCCGAGGTGATCGCCTCCGCGGTGGTCGCCGCCAGGCTGCGCGCCTGGGCCGCCGCCACCCGCCCGGCCCCCACCGTCACCCGCTTCCACCGGCCGGGCTCCGACTCCGTCGGCGTGGTCCAGTTCGACGCCGGAGGCGCGAGCGAACTCGTCGCCAAGACCGGCGAGGCGGGAATGATCCGTTCCGAGACCGGCTTCACCTCACGCACCAACGACGACCTGGCCCGCATCGGCCGGGACGCGCTCTTCCCCCGGCTGCACGGCGTGCAGATCCAGGGCCGGCAGGGCACCAGCCTCATGGAGGCCGTCGAGGCAGCCGACCTGGAGAAGCGTCTCTTCGAGGACGAGGCCCGCACGGAACTGGCACCCGACGCGGCCGACATCCTCGCCCCCTACCTCGACCAACTGGCGGGCTGGTACCGGCTGACCGCCGGCGAACAGCGCCCCACCAGCGCCGACTACCTCTACCGCGAGCGCTTCGACGCCCTGCGCGAGCAGCCCGCCTTCCGCTCCACCTTCCGCCTCTGCTTCGGTGACCGCGACCTCGACGAGCACTTGGCCGCCGAACTGACCCTGCCGGAGGGCATCCGCATCCCCGGCTACACGGCGGCGACCTCCTGGCTCCACGAACACGCCCCCGCCCTGCTCCCGCGTACCGGCAGCCAGGTGCACGGCGACATCTACCCGACCAACATGCTCCGGCGCTCCGGGGGCGGCCCGGTCTTCATCGACCCGCGCACCGTCTGGGAGCACCGACAACGCCCCGACATCGGCTACGGCGACCCCGTCTTCGACCTCGCCACGCTGCTGCACGGCCTGCTGCCGATGCCCGCCATCCTGCACGCCGCCCGGGAGGGCGAACCGGAGGCTCTCTTCGGCGACGCCTTCGACCCCGCCCGGCCGCACGACGTCGGCTCCCTGCGGTTGCCCCTGCGGTTCTCCGACCGGCTGCGGTCGATCGAGCGCCGGCTGGTCCGGACCGCCCCCGGCAGCGAGCCGGAGCCCGTCGTGCGCTGCCGCCTGTACATCGGCGCGGCCTGCTCGCTGGCCGGATGGCTGAAGTACGAGAACACCCTGCGCACCCCCCAGGCGTGGGCGGCGACCTACGCCTACAGCGTCTGGTACCTGTGGCAGGCCCGCACCGTCCACGAGCAGTACACCGCCAAGGAGTTCGCTTGACCGAGTTGGACTACGACCGACTGGCCGCCGAGTACGCCAGGCACCGCCGCCCCTACCCCGGACTGGTGGAGTTCCTGGCGGAATTCGCCGGCCTGAGCGGCGACTCGACGGTCCTGGAGATGGGCTGCGGCACCGCCAACCACGTCGCCGCGCTCCAGCGGCTGACCGGCGCCCGCGCGCTGGGCGTCGACCCCTTCCCGGAGATGCTCAAGGCCGCGGCGACCCACGAGGCCGAGCTCGAACTGCGCACCGGACGCGCCGAGGAGATGGACCTCCTCGACCTGCCCGAGGCGTCCCTCGACCTGATCTTCTCGGTCGACGTGATCCACTACGTCCGGGAGCCCCGCCGCTACTTCGAGGGCGCGCTGCGCGCGCTCAAGCCGGGCGGTGTGCTGTGCACCGCGACGGACTCGGAGGAGATCATCCGCTCCCGCGTCCCCGTGGCGCGGTACTTCCCCTCCACCGTCGAGGTCGAACTCGGCCGCCACCACGCGATCGACGTCCTGCGGGCCGAAGGGCGGGCCGCCGGCTTCACCGACGGCGGCAGCCGGGTCTTCGAGAGCACCTACGAGCTCACCGACGCCACCAAGTATCGCGAGAAGGCCTTCTCCTCCCTCCACCTCATCCCGGATGAGGAGTTCGAATCGGGCCTCGCCGCGCTCACCGCCGAGCTCGCCAGGGGCCCCATCCGGGCCAACAACCGCACGTGCGCCGTCCTGGCGCGGAGGCCCGAGTGATCCCGCGCTACTCACGCCCGGAGATGGCCCGGCTGTGGACCGACGAGGCGAAGTACGCCTCGTGGGTCCGCGTCGAAGTGCTCGCTTGCGAGGCACAGGCACGGCTGGGCACGGTGTCCGAGGCCGAACTCGCCGCGGTGCGGGCCGGCCGTGTGCCCACCCCCGAGGAGGTGCGCGACCAGGAGCGCACCCGCGATCACGAGGTCCTCGCCTTCCTCGCCGCGTACACCGCCTCGATCCCCGACGATGCGGCACGCTGGGTCCACTTCGGCATGACCAGCTACGACCTGGTCGACACCGCGCTGGGCCACACCCTCGCCGCCTCCTGCGACCTCCTGCTGGGCGCGGCCGGGCGGCTGCTGCGGGCCCTCACCACGCGGGCCGTCGAGCACTGGGACACCATCTGCGTGGCACGCACCCACGGCATCCACGCCGAGCCCACCACCTTCGGACAGAAGATGGCCGGCTTCGCCTTCAGCGTCCACCGGTCCGTCGAACGCCTGCGGGCCGCCCGCGCCGCGGTCGCCGTCGGCACCGTCTCCGGCCCGGTGGGCACCTACGGGAGCGTGGACCCGTTCGTCGAGGCCTATGTGTGCGAGGCCCTCGGGCTGGGCGTCGAGCCGGTGCCCACCCAGGTCGTGGCGCGTGACCGGCACGCGGAACTGCTCGGCGCCGTGGCCGTCCTGGGCGCGGTGGTCGAACAGATCGGCCTGGAGATGCGCCTGTTGCAGCGGACCGAGGTCCGTGAGGTGGAGGAGCCCCGGTCCAGCGCCTACCAGGGCTCCAGCGCCATGCCGCACAAGCGCAACCCCACCACCAGCGAACGGCTGTGCGGCCTGGCCCGGGTGCTGCGCGCCGGCCTCGGCGCCGCCCTGGAGGACGTCGCGCTGTGGCACGAGCGGGACCTGTCCCACTCCTCCGTCGAGCGCGTCGTCCTGCCCGACAGCCTCATCGCGGCGCACTACCAGGTCACCAGCGCCGCCGAGCTCATCGAGGGGCTGCGCGTCTTCCCCGACCGGATGCGTGCCAACCTCGAACAGACCGACGGCCTGATCTACAGCTCGACGGTGATGCTGCACCTGATGTCCGCCGGATCCGAACGGGAAAAGGCGTACCGTACGGTGCAGGACGCGGCCACCGAGACCTGGGAGACCGGCCGGCACCTGCGCGAGACCCTGCGCGACCGTGGCATCGTCACTGACGACGACGTGTACGACCCGAGCCGCTTCCTGCGCTCTCGGCACGTCATGCGGCAACGACTGGAGGAACTGCTCCATGTGGAAGTGTGAAGTCATCGACGCGGCCGACCTCGACGTGGCCGAGGTCGCCGACCTGTACCGCTCCTCCGGCCTGGCCGAGCGACGCCCGGTGGAGGACACCGAGCGGTTCACCGCGATGGTCCGCAACGCCAACCTGGTCGTCGTGGCCCGCGTCAACGAGCGCCTGGTCGGCATCGCGCGCTGCGTGAGCGACGGCTCCTACGTCACCTACCTCAGCGACATCGCGGTCGACCGGGCCCACCAGCGGCGCGGTATCGGTGTGGACCTCATCCGACGGGTCCAGGAGGCCGCGCCCCGGGCGAAGATCGTTCTGCTGTCGGCGCCGGCGGCCACCGAGTACTACCCGCACATCGGGTTCACCCAGCACGGCTCCGCCTGGGTCCTGGACGCGGCGCGGTGACGGGAGAGACCAGCGGCAAGCCGGTGGTGGGCATCACCACCTACCAGGAGGACGCCTCCTGGCGCGGGTGGCACCGCCACGCCTCCTTGGTCCCGACGGACTTCGTCGCCGCGGTGACCGCGGCCGGCGGGGTCCCCGTCCTGTTACCGCCCTCCGGCGCCGAGCCCGAGGCCGCGACCGTCATGGCCGACCTCGACGGGCTGGTGCTCGTCGGCGGTGCCGACATCGACCCCGCCCTCTACCGGGCCGAGCCCGGCCCGCATGCCGGCAAGTCGGCGCCGGAGCGCGACATCTGGGAGAGCGCCCTGCTGCGCCTGGCCTTGCAGGACGACCGGGCCGTCCTCGGCGTGTGCCGCGGCATGCAGTTGATGAACGTGCTGCGCGGCGGCACCCTCATGCCCCACCTGCCCGACGTGGTCGGCAACGACGACCACATGCCCGCCGAACCGGTGTTCGCCCCCAGTCGGCTCACCTTGCGCACCGATGCCCTGCCGGGCTCGCTCCTCGGCGCCGAGAGCGACCTCCCCTGCTTCCACCACCAGGCCGTCGACACCCTCGGCGCCGGCGTCGTCGCCACCGGCTGGAGCGCCGACGCCGTGGTCGAGACGATCAGCCTGACCGGTCACCGCTTCGCCCTCGGTATCCAGGGCCACCCCGAAGTCGGCCCCTCCCGGCCGGTGTTCGAGGCGTTCGTGGCGGCGGCGGCCGCCCGCCGGGCCACCCGCGAGCGGGACGGTGTCACCGCCGCATGACCGCACCCGACCCCGGCCCCCTCACCGACCTGCTGCGCCGGACCGCCTTCGCCGACCGGGTGGAGCACGCCCGGCGCCGCTCGGGGCTGCCCTGGGAGCCCTGGCCTCCCGAGGCCACCGCTCCCCCGTCCCACGACACCGGCACGGCCCTGTGGAACCTGCTCCACCACGGCCGGCGGCCCGGTCGCGGCCTCGACACCTCCCTCGCCGAACGCCTCACCGCGCTCGGTCTCACCGACGACACCGGCGGGCCGGGACGCTGGGAGGTCACCGCCTTCCGCGGCCTGCTCGCCGCCCGCGACCGGGCCGGGCGACAGGGCGCCGGCAACGTCTACATCGGCGAGGACTCGCTGCGGTTCGTCGACACCATCCTGCGGGCCCGCCCCACCGGACGCGCCCTGGACGTGGGCTGCGGGTCCGGCATCACCACCTGCGCCCTCGCCCTGACCTGCACGGAGGTCACCGGCGCCGACCTCCAGCAGGACTGCCTGGACGCCACCGCCCTGACGGCCGCCCTCAACGGCCTCGGTGACCGCGTGCGCACGCGGCAGGGCGACTTCTTCCAGAGCCACAGCCCCGGCGACACGCTCAACTGCGTCGTGGCCAATCTCCCCTACGTGCCCGTGCCGCCCTCCCTGCGGTACTCCGCGGCCGGCGATGGAGGGCCCGACGGTCTGGACCTCAACCGCCGGCTGCTGCGCCGCGCGGTCGGCCTGCTCGACCCCCGCGACGGGCTGCTGATCACCCGGTTCCAGAGCCTCGGCGACGCCTCCGGCCCCCTGCTGCTGCCCGAGATCGAGGCCTTCGCCAAGGAGGCCGGCCACGACGTCAGCGTCGTCGCCGACGGCCGCACGGTCCCGGAGGTGCGGGCCGCCCTGACGGCCCTGCACGCACAGCGGCACAACCCGGAGCTGCGGCCCGCCGAGGTACTGGAGACCGTCGACGCCCACATGCGCCGCTTCGAGCAGCCGCACTACTTCGCCTGCGGGATGGTCAGCCGCTCCGGCGGCACGGGCCGGGTCACCTTCACGGACCTCTCCGGCACGCTCTCGCTCGGGGACGTGCTCACCGCCGTCCCCGGCGCGCGGGGCGAGGCGGTGGACGCCGCCGTGCGGCTCTACCGCGGCCGGGCACTGGACCTGCCCGACGGCTTCTGGGAGATCGGCACCGGCGACGACGTGGCGGTGACCGAGCAGCGGCTCCCGGCCCTGCTGGCCGCCGTGGCGGACGCGGGCCCGGCCGGCCTCACCGGCCGCGACCTGGCCCGCGGGGTCTTCGCCGACCGCTTCGAGGCCGACCCGCTCCGCTCGCGCGCCCTGCTCGTCACCACGGAATTGATGACCGGCTGCCTGGCCGACAAGGGCCTCATGGAAGGCAACAGCGCTCAGTGAACCAGCAACACCCGCAGAAGCAGGGGGGCATGACACACCGGTCGGCGGTCCTGGTCCTCGCACTCGGCGCCTTCGCCATCGGCACGGACGGGTACGTCACCACCGGCATCCTGCGATCGATCGCGGACGACTTCCACGTCTCCGTCTCGGTCGCGGGCCAACTGGTCACGGTCTTCGCCCTCAGCTACGCCGTCAGCGCGCCGGTGCTGATGACGCTGACCGCGAACGTCAACCGGCGGGTCATGCTGTACGGCTCCCTCGGGTCCTTCCTCCTCGCCAATCTGCTCGGCGCGCTCGCTCCCGACTACCCGACGCTGCTCGTGGCCCGGGTGCTCACGGGCGCGGCCGCCGCGGTGTTCATGAACACCGCGGTGGCCGCGGCGACGGCCATGACCGGCGAGCGCCACCGCAGCCGCGCGCTGGCCCTGGTCATGGGGGGCCTGTCGGTGGCCACGGCGCTGGGAGTGCCGGTCGGTACCCTGATCGGCGCCCTGGGCAGCTGGCGCACCACACTGGGATTGATTGCCGGGCTCGCGGGCCTGGGGATCGTCGGGCTCGCCCTGACACTGCCCGCCACGCCGTCCCCGCCGCCGATCACGATGGTGGCCCGGCTGCGGGTCGCCGCCGAGCCGGCCGTGCTGCTCGCCGTGCTGGCCAACGCCTGCGCGGTGGCCGGCAGCTTCACCGTCTATACCTACCTCGCCGTGTTCGCCCGTGATGTGACGGGCCTCAGTGCGGCGGGGGTCAGCGCGGTGCTGTTCGCCTGGGGCGTGGCCGCGTCCGTCGGTACGGCGATGGGAGGCCGGATCAGCGGCCGCCGCGGTCCGGACCGGGCGTACCTCACGGGTGTGCTCGGCGTCATCGCGGCATTCGCCGCTCTGGCGCTGGCCGCGCTCCTCGCCCGGGTCGCCCAGGGTCCGGCCACCGTGGTCTTCCTGACCGCGACCGCCGCCTGGGGCGTCCTGTACTGGATCGTGCCGGGCGCCCAGGTCCAGCGCGTCATGGACCGGGCGCCGACCGCACCCACCATCGCCGTCTCCGTCAGCAGCGCCTCCTCCTACCTGGGCGTCGCACTCGGCGGCGGCATCGGCGGGGCCGCGCTCTCCTTCGCCCCCTCCTGGACGCTCCCCCTGGTGGGGGCGCTGTTCCTCGCCCTCGCCGCCGTCCTGACGGTGCGTCAGATCCCCGGGGTGGCGGCGATGCCCCCCGGGGACAGGCCCCACCGGGAGCGCACGGCGGGGGCGGCGAACGCGAAGGAGTAGGTCCCGACCCGCCCGACGGGGATCATGCCGGCCAGGGCCGGGACGAGCCGGCGGCGGTTCGAACGCGCCGAGCGGGAGCCGGTCGCGGCGGGGCCGAGGCCGAGAGGGCGGCGACCGCCGAGAAGGCACCGAGGCAGCCGGCCGAGCGGGACAAGCCGCAGGGCCCTGCCCGGGTGAGCGGGCAGGGCCCCTGTCGTGCGGTCGGGACGGGTGCCTCAGCAGCCGACCGGCACGGTCAGGGTGGCGGTGGCGGGCGGCCAGCCCCACTCGGTGGTCTCCAGCTTGCCCGTGACGGTCGAACCGCACGGCGCGGTGGCGGTGATCCGGCCCACCGGGGTGCTGGAGTGGTCGATGAGGACCGAGGGCGTGATGGTGGCGAGCGTGGCACCGCCGACGACCGTGGCGGTCATCCGGTAGGGGACGGTACGGGCCGTCCAGCCGACGCTGCCGGGCGAGGACTGGCCGTAGAAGGTGACCTGGTCGCCGCTGACGGTGGCGCAGATCTCGTTGACCACCACGCCGCGGTAGCCGGTGACGCAGAGGCCGGGACCGGACGGGCCGACGGAGACGTCGGCGGCGAAGGCGGTGCCCTGGGCGGCGGCGCCGCCGGCGGTCAGGACGGCACTGGTGGCGAGGATGGCAAGGAGCCGGTTCATCGGGTGATTCCCGTTCATGGGTAGGGACGGCAACGTGAAGCCATGTGACATTTCACGCTTCACACCTCGCATGCTGGCATCGATTCTGGCGGAATTCCTAATTCCACCCCCACTTTTGAAGCCTGATGACAATTTCGGCCTTCCGATGACTGAATCGCATCGATGGCTTGCGCTTCATGACGCCCGGTTTCCGTCCGTGAACAGTTGGTTGCGGGCGTTGCCCGGGCGCTCGGCCGCCGCGCAGGATGAACGGGCCCGGCCGCGCCGACGAACGCGCGGCGGACGGGCGGCCGACAGGAGGCGATCGTCGTCGTGTCCGCGCAGCAGCTCCACCTCGCCGTACTCCCACCCGGGGCCCCCGGCCCCGCCGACCCCACCCGCCCCGCCGATCCCGGCGGCCCCTCCGGCCTCGACGGGCTCGCCGGGGTCGCCCGCACCGCCGAGCGGGGCGGGTTCGACTTCCTCCTGCTCCCCGAGACCGCTCCGCCCGGACCCGAGGTCCTCACCGCCCTCGGCGCCCTGTCCGCGGCCACCACCCGGCTGGGCCTCGCCGCCGGCCTGGACCCCGCCGTCCACCAGCCCTACGAGCTGGCGCGCCGGCTGGCCTCGCTCGACCACCTCAGCGGCGGCCGCGCGGCCTGGAGCCTGACGGCCGGCCCCGACGGCGGCGCCGGCGGGCGGCTGCGCCACGGCGGTCCGCCGCCGGAGGCCGAGCGGCCCGCCCACGCCACCGAATTCCTGCGCGCCGCCCGGGCGCTGTGGGACAGCTGGGCGGAGGACGACGTCCCCGCCGACCAGGCCGGCGGCGTGTTCGTGCGCCCCGGCGCGGGCGCGTTCACCCATCACGGGGCGCACTTCGACCTCTCCGGCCGGTTCACCACACCCCGCGCGCCGCAGGGCCACCCGGTGATCGTCCGGACCGTCGCCTCCCCGCGGGACCTCGCCGCGGCGGCCGCCGACGCCGACGTGGTGGTCGTGCCCCACACCGCTCTGGCCGAGGCCCGGGCACTGCGCGCCGACCTCGCCGAGCGGCTCGCCGCCCACGGCCGCGCCCCCGGGGAGCTGAGGGTCCTCGTCTCCCTCGTCCCCGTGCTCGGCGACACCCCGGAGCAGGCGCGGGAGCGCGCCGCCGCGCGCGTGCCCGCGGCGCACGTCGTCGGCACCGCGCGCCAGGTCGCCGACGCGCTCGCCGGGTACGTGCGGGGCGGCGGCTCGGACGGCTTCCTGCTCACCCCGCACCCCGCCGCCGGAGCTCTGGACGCGTTCGTCGACCACGTCGTGCCGCTGCTCCGGGCGGAAGGCCTGTACCGCGCCGAGTACACCGGCACCACCCTCCGCGACCACCTCGGGCTCGACCGGGCCCGCCGAGCGAGCCGGGAGACCGCCGCATGACCAGCCCCGCCGCACCGCCGGCCCCCTCGGACCGGTCCCTGCCGCCGCTGCACCTCGCCGTCGCCCTGGACGGGGCCGGCTGGCACCCGGCCGCCTGGCGCGCCGAGGGCGCCCGACCCGGCGAGCTGTTCACCGCCGGGTACTGGGGAGACCTGGTGACCGAGGCCGAGCGCGGCCTGCTCGACCTGGTCACCTTCGAGGACGCCCTCGCCGTGCAGTCGGTGAGCCTGCGCGGACCCGACGACCGCACCGACCAGGTGCGCGGCCGGCTGGACGCCGTCCTGATCGCCGGCCGGGTCGCCCCGCTGACCTCCCGGATCGGGCTGGTCCCCACCACCAACGTCACCCACACCGAGCCGTTCCACCTCTCCGCCGCGCTCGCCACCCTCGACCACGCCAGCCTCGGCCGGGCCGGCTGGCGGCCGCAGATCTCCGCCCGCGCGGACGACGCCGCCCACTTCGGCCGCCGCGCCCCGGCGACGCTCGCCGAGGCGGACCTCGCCTCCCCCGAGACGATCTCCGGCCGCCTTGCCGCGCTCTTCGACGACGCGGCCGAGTCGCTGGCCGCCGTCCGCGGGCTCTGGTCCGGCCGCGCGCCCGACCTCCCCGTCACCGTGCTCGCCCACGCCCGCATCCCCTACGAGCTGGCCGCCAAGGGCGGTGACGTCGTCTTCGTCACCCCGCACTCCCCCGAGGACACCGCGGCCGTCCTCACCGAGGTCGCGGCCGCCGCCCGCGCCGTCGGCCGGCCCGCCGAGCGCCCGCTCAAGGTCTTCGCCGACCTGCTGGTCCTCCTCGACGACCGCCCCGGCGAGGCGGCCCGGTGGAAGGAGCGGCTCGACGAGCTCGACGGAGCCCCGCTCGCCTCCGACGCCGAGATCTTCACCGGCACCCCCGCCGAACTCGCCGACCTCCTGCTCGCCTGGCGCACCGTGGACACGGCGGGCCTGCGCCTGGACGGCTTCCGCCTGCGCCCCGCCCGCCTCCCCCACGACCTCCGGGCGATCACCCGCGCCCTCGTCCCCGAACTGCAGCGCCGCGGCGCCTTCCGCACCGCCTACCGGTCCGACACCCTCCGCGGCCACCTCGACCTCCCCGCCCCGACGGGCCCGCCGAGCTGAGCGCCTGACACGGCCTACCGCAGCACGGACTCCAGGAAGTCGCTGCCGAGCCGGGCCACGACCGAGAGGTCGAGCTGGTGGAGGACGTAGCGCCCCCGGCGCCGGGTGCGCAGCAGCCCGGCCTTTCGCAGCACGGTGAGGTGGCGGGAGACCTCCGGGGCGGTGATGCCGTACGCGTCGGCCAGCTCGCTCGTCGAGTAGACGCCGCGCGCGAGGTTGCGGCACAGCATCATCCGCATCGGATGGGTCAGCGCGTCGAGGCGCAGCGTGACCGTTTCCACCGACTCGGTGCCGCCGACCTCGCGGTCGGCGACCGGGTACTGGATGACGGGCTGCCAGCCCGGCGCGTAGATGGCGAAGAGGTGCGGCCAGCCGAAGACGCTCGGCAGCAGGGTGACGGCGGTGTCGCGGGCCTCGGTGCGGCCGTGCACCAGCTTGTCGGCGACGATGCGGCTGCCGTGCTCGTCCTCCTCCAGGCTCAGCGCCCGGGACGCCGCCGTGAGCGCCTGCGCCAGGCCCTTGCGGCGCAGCAGGTCGGTCTTGTGCTGGGCGTCGGCGGTGAGCTGGACGCGCACCCGGCGCCAGGTGTCGGCGAAGAACGCCTGCTCGCAGTCCTCCAGAAGGCGTCGTATCCAGGCGCGGGTGGCGGCGGGTTCGGCGAGCATCCGCTCGACGAAGGCCGCCTGGCGCGGGCCGCGCGCCGCCGCGAGGTCGAGCGCGCGGCGCCGCGACCGGGCGTCGACCAGGGGTGAGGGCAGGCCCTTGGGGTAGTGGCTGGTGCTGCAGGAGATCTCCAGGGCCGCGCCGACGAACGTCTCGTCGTCCATGCGGTCGAGGTCGTCCAGTTCCTCGGCGAGGGTCTCCCGGGGCCGGGGCGGCATGAGGAAGTCGGAGCGTGTCGAGCGCCACATGAAGTCGGCCTCGAGCAACCGGTCGGCCAGTTCCGGCGCGAGTGCGGCGGAGGTCGCCGTCGTCCACGCGTGCAGCCGGGCGTGGTGGGCGGGCTCGGCGAGCGCGTGCAGCGCGTTGCCGAGCTCGGCCAGCGGCGAGGGGCAGAAGGTGATCCGCTCGTGGGGCAGTCCGGTGATGTCGATGGTCACGCTCATCCCCCCATGGTGCCGGAGCGGCCCGAGGCGCTCGCACGTCATTTGACCAGGGCCGTCAATCGACGGGACCTGCGGGGCGGCCCGCGGGCAGGGTGGGCGCATGAGCGCACTGCAGCAGCACCTCCTCGACGGCTACCGGGCCGCCCAGCACGCCGAGCCGGCGCCTCCCCTCCCCGGGACCCGGGACGTCGCGGTGCTGCGGGCGGTCCGCGACCACCGCCGCTTCGAAGCCGTCCTGGCCGGCCGCCCCGCCACCGGCCGCCTCCGCCTGGCCTTCCACCGGTGGCTGCGCCCGGCGCGCTGAGAACGCCCGATCGCATTCCGTGACGGATCGTCAACGAATGCCCCGACAAGGATGGTTGAAGGATGCTGCCACCCCTTGACGGCGGCGGTCCGGATCCACCATGGTGTGGCGCACTCCCTCGCACCGCTGCCCCATCGGTACTCCCCCACCCGGAGACGGCATGCGTGCACCCATCCACCCCCGCCCCACCCGCCGGCGCGGACGCGGCGGTCCGTCCGCCGCCCTCGCGGTCGCCGCGCTCACCGCGGCCGCCGCCTCCACCGTCGGCATGGCCACCTCGGCGGCGGAACCGCTTCCGTACGTCAATCTGATCCTCAACGGGGGCTTCGACTCGTACCCGTGGATCTGGTCGTGCGAGGGGAACGTCTGGCCCAGCAGCATCCCGCACGACCACTACGTGTCCGGCCGTCCGACCGCCGAGAGCAACGCGAGATGCTCCCAGCGGGTGCGGGTCCTGCCGAATTCGAGCTACCTGCTCCACGCCACGGTGCGCGGCCCGTTCGCCTTCGTCGGCGTCAGCGGCGCGGGCGGGGAGAACGCCTCCACCTGGTCGAGCCAGACCAGCTGGAACAGCCTGTCGGTGCCGGTCACCACCGGGCCGGACACCACCGAGCTCACCGTGTACTTCCACGGCTGGTACGAGCAGACCGCCTACGACGTGCGGTGGGTGTCCTTCACCGGGCCCGGTTACCAACCGCACCCGTGCGGCGAATCGGCCACCCCGTCGCCGACGGCGACCGACGGCCCCGCGTCCCCCACGCCGTCCCCGTCCTGCCAGCGCACGTACATCCCCTGACGGCCCCCGCTCCGGCCGCACTCCCCCACATCGGAGATCGCCATGCGCTCATCCCGCCCCCGCCCCCGCCATGCCTACGGCGGCGGCCGGCTCGGCGCCGTCCTCGGCGCCCTCGCCCTGGCCGGCACGGCCGCCCTCGCCGCGAACGGCTCCGCCACCGCCCAGCCCGCGCCGCTGGACTGGATCAAGAACGGCGACTTCCGCTACCCGCTCGCCCTGGGCTGGTCCTGCGACGGCGAGTTCGTCCAGACCGACCTCGGGGTGGAGGGCCGTCCCAGCGGGCAGGACTACGCCGGCTGCTCGCAGTCGGTCACGGTCGTGCCGGGCACCGCCTACGCGTTCTCGGCCTACGTGTCCGGCGCGTACACCTTCGCCACCATCTCCGGCACCGGAACGGGCACCGGCGAGGTGACCCTCTGGGCCGACGGACCGGAGACGAAGTCCCTGGCCACGACCCTCACCATCGGCAACGTCCACGAGGTGACCGTCACCTTCCACGGCTGGTACGGACAGGCCCCCTACCGGGTGAGCCGCGTCTCGATGATCGGGCCGATGTACCCCAACGAGTGCGCCACCGCGACCCCCACCCCGGGTGTGCCCGCGCCGACCTCGACCCAGCCCTGCCTGCCCCGGCCGACCACGCCCCCGACCGGCCCCGGAGTCCCCACCCCCACCCCGACCGGGAGCTGACCCGCACCACACCTCGGGCACCCGGCACCCGCCCCGCCACCCGCCCCGCCACCCGCCCCGCCACCCGCCGCGCGCGGGCGGTGGCGCGGGTGTCGGTGACGGGCCGTAGATTCGGCGCGACCGAGCACCAGCCGCGCGATTCCCGGACAGGACACCGAGCCCGATGAACCCCGCCTCCCCGATCCCGCCGAGCGACGCGCACGGCGTCGCGCTCACCGAGCGCGCCATCGCCGCCGTCGCGGCCGACCCGCACCGGCCGATCCTGGACTACGGCCCCTGGGCCGGGCCGTGGCTGACCGGCGAGCCCGAGCCGCTGCCGGCCGGGCTGCTGGCCGGCGCCGTCTTCCCGAGCGGGCGCCCGCTGCCGCCGAGCCTGCGCCGCTGGCTGGCCTTCGACGCCGGCCTGCTGCGCCGGTTCGGCTGGCTGGACGGCGCGGGCCGCTTCACCCCCCGGTCGCTGGGCGACCTCGCCCGGGACGAGCTGGGCGACCTGTGGGGCTCCTGCTTCGCCACCGTCTCGGACCGCTTCGACGAGTGCTTCCTGCTCCCGGGCGGCTCGGACTCGCGCCGCGTTCTGGCGACCGGGGCGGGCGACGAGCACGGCGAGTACCCGGTGTTCGCCCTGGACGTCGACGACATCCCCAGCGTCGAACTGATGTACCCGGGGCTGGACGTCTACCTGGCCGACACCTCCGGCGTGATCACCGTCGAACTGGACGGCTACTCCTGCCTGGCCCGGGACGGCGTCTACGCCCGGCGGATGCTCACCCACGCGCACCGGGTGTTCGGCGGCCGGTTCGCCGAGGAGTGCCTGCCGGACTTCTGAGGCCTCGCGCAGGCCCGGGGGCCGGGTCGGAGCGGCCATGCTCCGGCTCACCCGGCCCCCGCACACCCACCCCCGTGTGACGCCTGATCTGCTCATATACGCTGGCACACGGACGGGGCCCGCAGGCGGTGCCCCGCGCAGAGAGGCGGTCCCCGGCATGCGACTTCCGCGCAGTGCCCACACCCGTCGGCCGTGGCGCGTCCACGAGTTCGCGCCCGACTTCCGCACCGAGGACGTCTGGGCCTTCCGCACCCCCGGCGCCGGGCCGGAGGACTTCGACGTGATGCTCGCCGCGATGCGGGCGGGCGGGGGCTCGGCCCGGCAGTCCCGGGCCACCCGTTTCCTGTTCGCGGTGCGCTGGAAGCTCGGCGCCCTGCTCGGCTGGGACGGTGCCGCGGCCGGCCTCGGCACCCGGGTCCGCTCACTGCGTGAACGGCTGCCCCGCGAGCTGGCCGACACCGTCGACACCGGCGAGCCCGACGGCCTGCCTTTCACCCCGGTCTACCGGCTCCCCGACGAGGACGTCCGCGAGCTGGCCAACCGCACCGTCCACACCCTGATGCACCTCGGCTGGGCGCCGACCGGCGACGGTGGCCACGAACTGCGGATGGCCGTCCTGGTCAAGCCCAACGGCCTGCTCGGCCGGTGCTACCTCCTGCTCATCGCACCGTTGCGCCATCTGATCGTCTACCCGGCCGTGACCCGCCAGTGGGAGCAGGCCTGGCGCGACCGCCGGCTCCTGCTCGCCGATGGCGCCGGCCCGGTCGGGTCGCGGCGGAGCAGCGGGGCTGGGGGTTCGTGACAGACGTGCCGGCCATGGGTGAGAGCGAGGCGGACGAGGCCGCGCGGGGTGTGCCGCTGCTGGTGGTGGACGGGGCCAACGTCGTGGGCTCGGTGCCCGACGGATGGTGGCGCGACCGGCGGGGTGCGGCGCAGCGGTTGCGCGACGCGCTCGCGCCGCTGGCCGGCGGCGGGCTCGGCGCGGTGGCCGGCGACGACCGGGCCGGCCTGCCGCCGTGGGCACGGACCGGTCCGCTGGAGGTGGTCCTCGTCGTCGAGGGGGCCGCCCGGGGTGTCGCGGCGACGCCGGAGGTCCGGGTCGAGGCGGCGGGTGGCAGCGGCGACGATCTGATCGTCGACCTGGTCGCGGCGGCGCTGGCCGCCCGCCCCGGGCGCGGCTGCCTGGTCGTCACGGCCGACCGCGGGCTGCGCGCCCGGGTCACCGCCCTCGGCGCCGCGGTGACGGGCCCGCGCGCCGTCCGCCCCGCCTGAACGCCCGGCCCGGTGAGGGGTCTGACGATCCGTCGGTAGAGGCCGTTGGCCCGGTCGCTGGAACGCCCGGTCCCGGCCCCTTCACAACCCGGGCGGCAGGGGGCCGTACAGTTCGGCCATCGCCCCCGACAGGGAGGCCCCGCCCGGGTCCGCCGCGCGCCGGTCGGCCACCGAGGTGGGCAGCATCACCACCGCGACGATCAGCGCCGCGGCGGCGAAGGCGCCGAACCCGGCGATGCTCAGCGGCAGTTCCATCCAGGTGCTGAGCCAGCTCACCAGCCACAGCTTCAGCAGGTTGCCCGTCGTCGCGACCGCCAGTCCGGCGGCCGAACGCAGGCGCACCCCGCGCCCCGGCAGCGACAGCCGGCTGAACTTGGGGCCGAGCACCGCCCCCAGCGCGACCAGGGTGAGCAGTTGCCGCCAGCCCGGGCCGTTCGCCTGCGTGGCGCCGTCCAGCACGGCGACCACCAGCGCGAGTCCGGCGACGGCGAGCAGGTGCCGGGCGACGCCGCGCAGCGCCGTCCCGTCCCCGTCGCGGTCGGCCAGGACGGACCAGAGGTGGCGCACCGTCACGCCGACGAGCATCACCACCACGGCGGCGACCACCGTCGCCCCCGGTCCAGCCGGGCCGGCGGACAGGCCGACCCCGCCGGCCAGCCGCACCGCCAGCCAGAGCGCGGCCGGCTCGGCGGCCAGCAGCAGCGGGAGCAGCAGGAGCGCCCGCAGGCAGAAAGCCCGTGAGCGGCCCGCCGGGAAGCGCCGGACCAGCGCGCCGCCGGCGGAGTGCACCGCCACCAGGAGCACCGCCGCGCCGAACACGGCGGCGCACCCGGCCATGGGCGGACCGCCCAGTTCGAAGCCCGCCACCACGGCGGCGGCCACGGCGAGACCGACGGCGGTGGCCACCAGGTCGAGCAGGTGGGCGGCCGGACCGCTCACCGGCCGGGATCCGTTCGACATCCGTCCCCCCGGAGTCGGGCGTGTTGGGCCATGGTTCCCCGCCCGCCCGCCCGCGACCCGTCCGGCGGCCCGTCGCCGCGGCTGACGGAAGCCGCCGCGGGGCGCCCGCGGCACCGGTACGCCGGGGCGCACGACCGCGTGCTTTAGCACGAAACGGCGCCAGTTCGCAGGAAGTTCACCGGGAGTCCGCTCGCATTGGCGAACTGGGCGCGGGGGCCCGTTCACGGCGCGCGGCGCACGGTAAACCTGAGGCCGACACCGGCCCGGTCGCGGGCCCGGGAGTCCGGCCGGACCGCTCCCGCCGGCGCGCGCAGCGCACGGCCACGGCGGGTCCCGGCGCCACCCGCCCCACCCCGACCGCACAACCCCGGGCCGACCGCCCGTCCCCTTCCCCGCTTCGACCGTTCTGAGGATGCTGAATGCTTGGTGCTGGTTCGTCACCCGGACGCCGGCGCTCCGCCCCCGTGCTCGTCTGGCTCCTGCCCACCCTCGCGACGGCCGCCGTCGCCGCCGTCACGGTGGCCGCGGCCTCCCCCGACGCCCGGACCGGGGTCGCGCTGTGCGCGGTGGTCGGCACCCTGGCGGTGGTCCTGGTCGCCGCCGAGGCCGCCCGCCGGGGCCGGGCGGCGGAGGAGCTGCGCGCCCGGGCGGTCCAGCGCGAGGGCGAGTTGCTCCGCCGGCTGACCCGGCAGGAGACCGAGTACATCCGGCTGGCCAAGTCCGTCCTGCCCGCCGCGATGACCAGGCTCTCGATGGGCGAGGGCCTGGACCACGTCGTCGACGCGTACACCCTGCAGGACGTCACGGTCGGCCCCGAGTTCCGGGCGGCGCAGCAGACCCTGGTGCGCGCCGTGCTGGAGACGGTCGAGAACGAGGAGGCGCTGCGCGAGTCCGCCCGGCGCTCCTTCGTCAACATCGCCCGCCGCGTCCAGGCGATCGTCCACCGGCAGGCCGCCGAACTGCGCAGCATGGAGCACGCGCACGGCAACGACCCCGCCGTCTTCGACGACCTGCTGCTGCTCGACCACGGCAACGCCCTCATCGGCCGCCTCGCCGACAGCATCGCGGTGCTCGGCGGCGCCCGGCCGGGCCGCCAGTGGAACAAGGCGGTGCCGCTGTACAGCGTGCTGCGCGGCGGCATGTCGCGCATCCTCGACTTCCAGCGGGTCGAGCTGCACCCGGTCTCGGAGGTGGCCGTCATCGGCCCGGCCGTCGAACCGATCATCCACGCGGTCGCCGAACTCCTGGACAACGCCACCCGCTACTCCCCGCCGCACACCCTGGTGCACCTGACCGCGGTCGAGGTGCAGACCGGCATCGCGATCGAGATCGAGGACGGCGGTCTGAGCCTCAGCGAGGAGGGCCGGGCCCGGGCCGAGCGGATGCTGGCGGAGGCGCAGGCCGGCATCGACATCAACGACCTCGGCGAGACGCCGCGGCTCGGCCTCGCGGTGGTCGGGCGGCTCTGCGAGGCGTACGGCCTGCAGGTCTCGCTGCGCCCCTCGGCCTACGGCGGGGTGCGGGCGGTGCTGGTGGTCCCGCAGGAGCTGATCACCACCGCCCCCGCGACCGGGCGCGCCCACGGCATCGGCGTCACCGGCTCGTCCGGGCCGGAGCCGGTGGACGACCGCCGGCCGCACACCTCTCCGCCGCCGCGCCGCCCGCTCACCGGGCCACCGCCCGGGCCGCTCAGCGGGGCGCGCAACGGCTCGCCCGGCGCAGCGCGCAACGGCTCGGTGACCGGCGGGGACGAGGCCCCGCCGGTCACCGAGCGGACCGCCAACGGCCTGCCCCGGCGCCGCCGGCACACCGCGCCGGCCGTCCGCTTCGGCACCCGGCCCGCCGCCCCCACCGGGAGCACGCCGCCCGGCGGCACCCCCGTCGGCCGCGCCGCCGGTGTGCCCGGGCAACCGGCCGAACCGGTGCAGCCGGGCCTCTGGCTGGCCGCCTTCACCGAGGGCATCAACGGCACCGGCCCGGCCGGACACGACGACGCGGGCCACGACAACGGAGACCCGAAGGGGACGCGGAGGGACGAGCGGTGATTCAGCCACGGACCAACCTGGACTGGCTGCTCAAGCAGCTGGCGGACGAGGTCCCGCTCGTCCGCAACGTCATCGTGCTCTCCTCCGACGGTCTGCGGATCGCCCAGCACGGCACCGAGCCCGACGCCGCCGACCGGCTCGCCGCCGCCTGCGCCGGGCTGCAGAGCCTCGCCGCCGCCGTAGCCCACGAGTTCCCGCACGGGGACGGCCGGATGCGGCTGGTGGTGATCGAGATGGGCGGCGGCTTCTTCTACCTCATGGCGGCCGGCGCCCGCGCCTACCTCGCGGTGCTCGCCGACGAGGGCGTGGACGCCGGGCTGATGGGCCAGCGGATGCGCGACCTGGTCGCCCGGATCGGCGAGCACCTCACGACGCCTCCGCGAAGGGGCGAGCCCGTCGCATGAGCACCACCGGCCGGGACTGGGGCGACGAGGCCCCGGAACGCTTCTACGTGATCACGCGCGGCCACCCCCAGCCGGCCGGACGGGCCGCGCTGGACCTGGTCACGCTGATCGTCGCCCGTGCGGAGCCCACCCCCTCGATGCCGCCGGAGCACGCGGCGATCCTGCGGCTGTGCGGATCGCCGCTCTCCGTGGCCGAGATCTCCGCCTACCTGCGGCTTCCCGTCAGCGCGGTCACCCTGCTGCTGGCGGACCTCGTGGCCGAGGAACGGGTCGAGGCGCGCGCCTCCGTCCCGGCCGCGCTCCTTCCCGACCGTGCCCTGTTGGAGGCGGTGATGCATGGACTTCAGCGGCTCTGACACGGAGCTCGGGCCGGCGGACGAGGATCTGCTGCCGGACTCGGCCGCCGCGGCCGTCAAGGTGGTGATCGTCGGCGGCTTCGGCGTCGGCAAGACGACCCTGGTCGGCTCGGTGAGCGAGATCCGCCCGCTGACCACCGAGGAGACGATGACCCAGGCCGGGGCGGAGGTCGACGACCTGGCCGGGATCGAGCGGAAGTCCGAGACGACCGTCGCGATGGACTTCGGCCGGATCAGCATCAGCGACGAGCTGGTGCTCTACCTGTTCGGCACACCGGGGCAGGAGCGGTTCTGGTTCCTGTGGAACGGCCTGTTCGAGGGGGCGCTGGGCGCGGTCGTCCTGGTCGACACCCGCCGGCTGGAGATCAGCTTCGACGTGATCGGGCGGCTGGAGGACCGGGGCGTGCCGTTCGTGGTCGCGGCCAACGCCTTCCCCGACTCCCCCGCCTGCCCGGACGAGGAGCTGCGGCTCGCGCTCGACCTGCCGCCCGAGGTCCCGATCGTGGCGTGCGACGCCCGGGTCCGGGAGTCCGGGCGGGACGTGCTGCTCGCGCTGATGCACTACCTCTACGACCTCGCGGGGCCGCCGCCCGCGCGGTGAGCGCCTCCGCCCTTCCCCTCCCCACCCCCCACCGACCCCCGGAGCCATCGTGACCTCACCGTTCCGTGACGACGCCCTCCTCGCCCCGCCGGCCGGCTGCCCCGCCCACCGGGCCGGCGACCCGGGCGGCCGGGAGCAGGCCGTGTTCGACCCGCTCGACGAACCCGGTCCCGACGAACCCGCCCTCGACGAGCTGCCCGTCGCGGGGCTGCGCCGGCTCTACGGGCCGGCCGCCGAGGCGGACCCGGCGGGGCTGTACGAGCAGCTGCGCGCCGAGTACGGCGAGGTCGCGCCCGTCCTGCTGCACGGCGACCTCCCGGCCTGGCTGGTCCTCGGCCACACCTCCAACCTCACCGTGATGCGCACGCCCTCGCGCTTCTCCCGGGACTCCCGCCGCTGGACGGCCTTCCGGGAGGGCAAGGTCGCCACCGACTCTCCGCTGATGCCGGTCATCGCCTGGCAGCCGCTCTGCGTCTTCGCGGACGGCGCCGAGCACCGCCGGCTGCGCGGGGCCGTCACCGACGGCCTGAACGGCACGGACCGGCGCGGAGTGCGCCGCTTCGTCACCCGGTACACCGCCGAGCTGGTCGAGGAGTTCGGCGCGAGCGGCCGGGCCGACCTGGTGAGCCGGTTCGCCGAGCACCTGCCGATGCTGGTGATGACCCAGCTGGTCGGCATGCCCGAGGAGTACGGACCGCGCCTGGTCGAGGCGGCGCGCGACCTGATGAAGGGCACCGAGACGGCCATCGCCAGCAACGACCACGTGGTGGCCGCGCTGCGCCGCACCGTCGAACGCAAGCACGGCGACCCCGGCCCCGACCTGTGCACCCGGCTGATGCGGCACGAGGCCGGGCTCACCGACGAGGAGGTGATGGAACACCTGCGCGTGGTCCTGCTCGCGGCCAACGAGACCACCGTCAACCTGATCGCCGACACGCTGAAGATGATCCTCACCGACGAGCGGTTCCGCGCCCACCTGTCGGGCGGTCACATGACCGTGCCGGACGCGCTGGACCAGGTGCTGTGGGACGCCCCGCCGATGTCGCTGGTCGCCGGGCGGTGGGCGACCGGCGACACCGTGCTCGGCGGCCGGCGGATCAAGGCCGGCGACATGCTGCTGCTGGGCCTGGCGGCCGGGAACGTCGATCCGGTGGTGCGGCCCGACCCGACCAGGCCGCTGCACGGCAACCGCTCCCACCTGTCCTTCGGCGGCGGCCCGCACGAGTGCCCGGGCCAGGACATCGGCCGGGCCATCGCGGAGACCGGGATCGACTGCCTGCTCACCCTGCTGCCGGACCTGCGGCTCGCCGTCCCGGAGTCGGAGCTGACCTGGACGTCGGCCTGGCTGTCGCGCCACCTGGTGGAGCTGCCGGTGGAGTTCACACCGCGCGAACGCCCGCCGGCGACGGACGGCACGAACCGCACGAGCGGCGCGAACGCCGCCGTCCCGGTTCCGCCGGAGCCCCTGGAGCCGGCGGATCCGGTGCCCTCGGCGGAGCCGGAAGCGGTCCCGCCGCCCGGGGCGCCGCGCGGCTGGTGGGACACGCTCACCGGCTGGCTGCGGCGCTGAGCACCGTCGCGCGCGTAGAGTCGGCCCCGACCGGCCGCGGCCCGCCGCCGCCCCGCGCCGCCCACCGGAGGGTGTCCCCGTGTCCCTGGTACGCGTCCACAACTTCTCCGTCTCGCTCGACGGCTACGGCACCGGCGAGGGCCAGAGCCAGGAGGCCCCGTTCGGCCACGCGGGCGACCGGCTGCACCACTGGTTCTTCCGCACCCGGACCTTCCGCGCCATGCTCGGCCAGGAGGGCGGCGAAACCGGCGTGGACGACGCCCTGGCCCGCACCTGGGGCGAGGGCATCGGCGCGGAGATCATGGGGCGGAACAAGTTCGGCCCGCAGCGCGGTCCGTGGCAGGACCACGAGTGGAACGGCTGGTGGGGGCCGAACCCCCCGTTCCACACCCCGGTGTTCGTGCTGACCCACCACCCCAGGCCCAGTGTGGAGATGGCGGGCGGCACCACCTTCCACTTCGTCGACGGCTCCCCGCACGAGGTGCTCGCCCGTGCCAGGGAGGCCGCCGGCGGCCTGGACGTCCGGATCGGCGGCGGCCCGGCCACCGTCCGGGCCTTCCTCGCCGCCGACCTCGTCGACCACCTGCACGTGGCCCTGGTCCCGATCCTGCTCGGCCGCGGCGAACGGCTCTGGGACGGTCTGGAGTCCCTGGAGGACCGCTTCGACGTCGAGTCCGTCACCACCCCGAGCGGCGTCACCCACCTGACCTTCACCCGGCCCTGAACGCGTTCGCGTCCGCGGCCCAGGTCACCGGCCGCGGCCGACGCTGTCCGCGCGGGTCCCGGTGGCCTCGGCGGCGTCCAGCCGTGCGGCGACGTCGCGAACGTCCTCGTACGTGGCGGGCGCGGTTCGCAGGCCGAGTTCGTCGTGGAGCGCGCTGGCGACCTTCGAGAGTCCGCGCTTGAGATGACTGGCCGGGATGGAGGGTTCGGCGGGACGGTGGGCGCGCAGGCGCTCGGCTCGGCCCCCGGTAGGGGACGGCGAGCCCGGTCCGTGGGTCGACGACGCCGCACTCGATCTCCAGACCGATCCGCGCGGACGCCGTCGCAGGCGCCACCAGCAGCGACCGGAGATCGTCCCGACCCAGCCCAGCCGTACCCATCCGCCGGCCTCCTCGCGTCCGAACGGCCGCACGCGGCCACGTCAGCGATCAGTGAACCCCAGCGGTTCGAGCACCGCCGGCATGCACCGCTCCGACACCGGGCGGGTACGCCCGAGCGGACCTGAACACCCCGGGCAGGCCGGTCATCGACCCCCGGAAGACCGGAGCCCGTCGAGGAACGGCACCAGGACGTCCAGGAGTTCGGCGGGGGCGTCCACCGCGATCAGGTGGCCGGCGGTGGGGAACTCGACCAGGCGGGCGCCGGGGATCGCCGTGGCGTAGCGGCGGCCGATGTCCTGGAAGTCGGTGACGTCGAGCCCGCCGGTGGCGACCAGGGTGGGGACGCCGACGGCGGCGAGGTCACCGGTCGCGGGGCCCTGCGAGTGCTCGCCGACCGCGGCCTGGTTCACCAGGGAGGTCCGCAGGGGTTCGCGGAGCCGGTCGGCCGCGTGCGCCGGCACCTCGTCCCAGGTGCGGGCCGGTCCGCGCACCCACATGTCCAGGTTCACCCGGACGGCGGCGTCGAGGTCGCCGGCGGCCAGCGCCGCGGTCTCGGCCTCGTCGTAGGCGATCATCCCGGCGGACCAGTCGTAGCCCGGCCACGGCGGGGCGAGCAGGGCCAGCGTCCGCACCCGCCCGGGGTGGGTGAGGGTGAAGTCCAGGGCCACCCGGCCGCCCCAGGAGGCGCCCACCAGCCGGACGCGCTCGTGACCGAGGTGGTCCAGGAGGCGGCACAGGTCGTCGGTCTCGCGGAACGGTCCGGCCGGGGGCGCGGACTCGCCGAAGCCGCGCAGGTCGTAGCGGACGACGGTGTACCGGCGCGCGAGTTCGGGGACGAGCGCGTCCCACATCCGGTGGTCGGCGATGCCGGCGTGCACCAGCACCACGGGCGGGCCGTCGCCGGTGACGACGTAGGAGAGGTGGCCGAGATCATCGGCGAGCGTGAGCATCCGCCGATGTTCCCAGGTGGCAGGCGCATGCGCCACCCGTAAACGATCACCGCCGGGGCGACCCGGTGCGCCCCCGCCCGCCCGGGTGTGCCCGGCCGTGCCCCGGGTGGGAGTGCCCGGGGAGGTTTACCGCTCCCGCCGGGGTGCCATATCCGAGGCTGCAAGCCGGATCCGGCGGTCGGCCGGATCGGGCCGACCCAGGGAGGGGACACCCGGATGACAGACACCCAGCGGTCCGCGCTGCGGTACACCGCCGACATCACCACCGAGGACATCGACGGCCTCGCGGGGTTCATCGGGCGGCGGATCGTGCTGCTGCGGGAGGGCGCGGACGCGCCGGGGAACGAGGAGGAGCGGGTCGGGGAGGCGCTGTCCCGGACGGTGACGGCCCTGACCGGGACCGCGCGGGAAGTGCTCGGCGCGCTCGCCGAGCGGGCCGCGAGGGCGGCCGAGGCGGCGGAGGGGAACGAGGGGCCGTCGTCCCCGGACGACGTGGTGGAGGAGCTGAGGGCGCGGCTCAGCGTCCTCTGGCGCTACCTGCTGACGGCGGCCGAGGCGTGGAGCCACCTGCCGGACTACGACGTGCTGCGCTGGCGGCTGGACGGCCACCTGGACGCCGAGCACGAGGCGCGGGCCCGCTGGCTGGCGGCCGGCGAGGCCTGGTAGGCGCACCGGCCCGGCCCGGCCGGGCGGTGTCAGCAGATCCTGCCGGGCCGGGCCGCGGTGGCCCTGAGCAGATCCCGCAACAGGCCGAAGTCGATGTTCTCGGGCCTGCGGAACCGCAGACAGCTCTTGCCCATGTCCTGCCCGGCCAGCCGCTCCCCGAACGCCTCACGAACGTCGCCGCGCATCAGATAGAAGGAGATGTACTGCTTCTGGCCGGCGAACGCGATCTCGCAGGCGCCGTCCCGCTCGTATGCGGGCATCCCGTACGCCATGACCTCGTCGAAGCCCTCCAGCTCCTGCCGGCACAGCTGCCGCACCTTCGCCAGCACAGCCCGGCGCTCCTCGGGCACCTCGGTCAGGTAGCCGTCGACGTCGCTTGCCCTGCTCTGCACCATTCCGCGAGGTTATGCCGGATTCGAAGCCCGTATCAACATGTCGACGACGGAGCCCAGGGGCCCGCTGCGGGCCCGCCGGGCGGGGCGGAGGTCACCCGGGCGGGTGGTCCTCGGCGTGGGGCGGCACGGCGGGCGGCCGGGCGGGGGTGGTTCGTGGTCGGATGGGCGGTCGGCGTGGAGAGGGGGGACCGTGCGGCGGCTCAGGGCGGTGGCGGCGGTGGCGGCGGCGGTGGTGCTCGCCACCGCGGCGGTGGCACCGGCCGAACCGCCGGACGGGGGCGCCGACCGGGGGCGGGACGGGGCACCGGCCCAGCGGCCGGCGGGCGGGGCGGACGGGCCCGGCGGGTCCGGTGAGCAGGGTGAGCACGGCGTGTTCGGCGGGCTCGGGGCGATCGGCGCGATGGGCGGCTTCGGAGGGCTCACCGGTCTCGGCGGGGGCCGGCTGCGGCTGCTCGCCGGGGCGCTGCGCCAGGACCGGCCCGGCAGCGGCTGGTACCTGGTCGGCGGCGCGCACCTGGTGCTCAACCTGGAGGTGCTGTCCGCCGACCACCGGCAGATCGTGCTGCGCTTCCCGCCCGCCCGGCGCGTGGTGTCGGTGCTCTGCGGGCCCGACGAGACGTACGCGCCGCTCGGCTACACCTGCGGCGCGTCGGTCGCCCTGGACACGGTGACCGTCCGGCTGGGGCGGGGCGGGCGGCCGGCCGACCCGACGGCCACGGCGGCCGGGCGGTACGCGAACTTCTGGCTGCTGGGGCTCGTCGAGCCGCGCTGAGGGCTCCGGCCGCCGGGCACCGGCGGCCGGGGGTCTTGACGAAACGGTCCATCAAAAGGTGTTCTGTACCACGGAGCCGGCCGGTCGCCGGCCGTGCGGTCCCGGTGGGGTATAGCCCGGGGCTGTACCCCCGGGTGACATCTCCCCCGCCGGCGGACGGGGCTCCTACGGTTTCCCGCAACCCCCACACCCTGACCGCGGGAGACCCCCATGCTCCGACGACCCGCCAGGGCCGCGTGCGCCGTCCTGGCCACCGCCGCCCTCGCTCTGACCGCCCTCCAGGGCACCGCCGGCGCCGCCGCCCCGAACCCCGGATCCACCGCCGCCGTCCGGGCCGCCTCGGCCGCGGCCGGCGCGCCGGACACCCTGGGCGTGGCCGCCGCCGCGCCCGAGGTGATCGACGCGCTGCGGCGCGACCTCGGCCTGACGGCCGGCCAGGCGCGGGCGCGGATCGCCAACGAGGCCAGGGCCGGCGCCCGGGCCGGCGCGCTCGCCCAGGGCCTGGGCGGCAGTTGGGCCGGCTCCTGGGTGGAGGGCGCCGACGCGGCCCTCGCCGTGGCCACCACCCGGGCCGCCGACGCCGCGACGATCCGCGCGGCGGGCGCCCGGCCGGTGGTCGTCGCGCACCCGCTGGCCGCGCTGGAGGGCGCGCTGACCGCGCTCGACCGGGCCGCCGAGCGCGGCGCCGCGGGCCGGGCCGACGCGCTCGCCGCGCCGGTGCGCTACGTCGACGTGCGCGACAACACCGTGGTGGTGCAGGCCACCGACCCGGCCGCGGCCGAGCGGCTGGTCACCGCCGCCGGGGTGGACCGGGCGGCGGTCCGGGTGGAGACGGTGGCCGAGGCCCCGCGTCCGCTCTACGACCTGCGCGGCGGCGACGCCTACTACATCGGCTCCGGCAGCCGTTGCTCGATCGGTTTCCCGATCACCCGGGGCACGACCCAGGGCTTCGTCAGCGCGGGCCACTGCGGCCGGGCCGGCGCCACCACGACCGGCGCCAACCGGGTCTCCCAGGGCAGCTTCCAGGCCTCGGTCTTCCCGGGCAACGACATGTCCTGGATCGCCGCCAACAGCAGCTGGACGGCGACCCCGTACGTGAACAGCGCGTCCGGCGCGGTGTCCGGTTCGGTGCTCCAGCAGGTCGGCGCCTCGGTCTGCCGCTCCGGGTCCACCACCGGCTGGCACTGCGGGACCATCCAGCAGCACGGCACCAGCGTCACCTACCAGGAGGGCACCGTCTCCGGTGTGACCCGCACCAGCGTGTGCGCCGAGCCCGGTGACTCGGGCGGCTCCTTCATCTCGGGGACCCAGGCGCAGGGCGTGACCTCGGGCGGCACCGGCAACTGCTCGCAGGGCGGCACCACGTACTTCCAGCCGGTCAACCCGATCCTGCAGGGCTACGGGCTGACCCTGAAGACGGACTCGCAGGGCCCCGGCCCGGGCCCGGGCCCGGGCAACCCCGGCGGCACCTGGGCGGCGGGCACCGTCTACCAGGCCGGTGCCACGGTGACCTACGGCAGCACCTCCTACCGCTGCCTCCAGGGCCACCAGGCGCAGGCCGGCTGGGAGCCGCCGAACGCGCCGGCGCTCTGGCAGGCCGTCTGACCCGGCCGGGTCCGGGCCGGCCGCAGCGGACCGGCGCGACGGCGGGCCCGCGGTGTGAGACCTTGGGACGGGGGCGAACCACCTAGGAGGCCCGATGTCCTCGAAGCGTCGCCGCAAGAAGAGGGCCCGCCGCAAGGGCGCCAACCACGGCAAGCGGCCCCAGTGCTGAACCGGCGCCGAACCGCTGCCGCGGCGCCGTGCCGGTCCGGACTCCCCGTCCGGACCGGCACGGCGTTCAGCCGTTCGCGGGTTCCGCGTCCTGCGGCGCGTAGTACAGGCTCGCCATGGTGGCGCGCTCGCGCCAGCCGAGGGCGGTGTACAGCGCCCGCCCCTCGGGCGTGCCGACCAGCAGGCCGGTGACCGCGCCGCGCCGGTGCCCGGCGTCCTGGAGGATGCGCATCACCAGCGAGCCGAGCCCCCGGCGGCGGTGCTCCGGGTCGGTCTCGATCTGGTCGGCGACGGCGGTCGTGCCGGTGACGGCGAGTTGGCCGCGCGCGGCGAACCGGCCGTCCCCGGTGCGGACCAGCACCCGGACCACGTCGCCGCGCCACCAGCTGGTGAGGGTGTATCCGGCCGGCACCGCCGGGTGTCCGGCCGCGAGCGGAACGCTCATCAGGTACCCGGGGACGTCGAAGCACCAGCCGGGGCCGAGCCAGGGGCGCACGGTGTCGTCGTCGGCGAAGAGCTTCAGCCAGGTCCACGGCGCCGTGGTGGCCGCCACCAGCTTCCGGACGTCGGCCTCGGTGGGTTCCGGCAGGACGTGCCGGGCCACCTGCCGCGGCTGCCCGACGTCGACGGTCCATCCCCAGGGCTCGTCCACCGGGTCGGCCGCACCCCGCGACACGATCCAGCCCTCGACCCACTCCCGCACCAGCTCGTTGACGGTGGGCTCGTCCACCCGCCACCCCCTGTAATAGTCAAGATTCGATTATGAATATTACCAAACCGCCGCAAGGCTCCGCCCGGCGGCGGTCGGCCGCGTCGACTGCGGGGCAACCTGCCGCAGGCCGTCGCGCACGCGATGATGCTGGGGTGCGCGGCCCGGCCGGCCGTGCCACCGTCCTTGCGGACCCACACCACGGAGGCACCCCATGACCGCTTCGCTCCCCGAGCTCACCGGCGACTACGTCCTCGACCCCGCCCACACCCGGATCGGCTTCGTGGCGCGCCACGCCATGGTGACGAAGGTCCGGGGCTCGTTCGGCGAGTTCGAGGGCACCGCCCACCTCGACGGCGGTGACCCGGCCAAGTCGGCCGGTCAGGTGACGATCAAGTCCCAGAGCATCGACACCGGCGTCGAGCAGCGCGACCAGCACCTGCGCACCAACGACTTCCTGGACGCCCCCACCTACCCCGACATCACCTTCCGCACCACCTCGGTCGAGCCGCGCTCGGAGACCGAGTACCGGGTGACCGGCGACCTCACCATCAAGGACACCACCCGTCCGGTCACCATCGACTTCGAGTACACCGGCAACGCGGTCGACCCGTACGGCAACCTGCGGGTGGGCCTGGAGGGCTCGGTGACGATCAGCCGCAAGGAGTACGGCGTCACCTGGAACGCGGCGCTGGAGGGTGGCGGCGTGCTGGTCGGCGACAAGGTCGTCCTGGAGTTCGACATCTCCGCCGTCAAGCAGAGCTAGCGGCACCCGGGGGTCGGCGGGGCGGCCGGGGTGGCCCCGGGCGGGCGGTCGTTCCTCCTTCACCGGCGGGCCGGCGGTCAGCGGTAGGGGCCGAGGATCCGGCGCAGCCGGCTGCGGCGCGCGGGTTCGCGGGGGATGCCGCCGGTCCGGTCACCCTGGTCACCGGCGGTCCCGGCGGTCCCGGCGGTCCCGGTGTCCTCTGCGCCCTCGGCAGCGGCCACCGGGCCTCCGGCGACCGGCTCACCCTCCGTCCGTTCCCGGGCGACGGGCTCGCCGGCCGTCCGCCCGTCGGTGCGCGGCGCCCGCTCCGCGACGGCCGTCCGGCGGACCGGCCCGGTCCGCGCCCGGCGGCGGGCCGCGGCGGCGAGCGCCAGCCCGAGGCAGAACAGGAGCGCGAGCGCCAGCCCGGCGAGGAAGATGCCCAGGCTGTCCAGCGTCACCAGCTGGTTGCCCAGGATGGTCACCTGGTACTCCGGCCCGCCGGACAGGTTGTCGGCGATCAGCAGACCGGTGAAGGCCGCCGTCGCGGCGACCAGCAGGAGTCCGAACAGCAACATGGCGTGTCCCTTCGGTCCTCTCCCCCGTCGGTGCCCATGCCCCTCCGGTGCGGCGCGCCTACCCGGGCGGGCCCCGGCCTAACGCGGGGCGCCGGGGCCGGCGGAGCCGCCCTGTTCGACCCGGACGGCGACCAGGCAGGTGTCGTCGTCGGTGTCCGCCGGGCTCAGCTCCAGCAGCAGGTCCAGGTACCGCTCCAGGTCGGGGCCGGGCCGGCCGGCGGCCCGGATGAGGTGGTCGACGGACTCCTCGACCGGACGGTCCCGGCGTTCCACCAGACCGTCGGTGTAGAGCAGCAGGACGTCGCCCGGCTCCAGGCGGGCCGTGTCCTCCTCATACTCGGCGTCCGCCAGCGCGCCGAGCAGCACCCCGTGCGGCAGCGGCAGCACCTCGGCGCCGTCCGGGCCGAGCCGGATCGGTGGGAGGTGGCCGGCCCGGGCCCAGCGCAGCGAGCCGTCGTCCGGCCCGAGCAGCACGCACACGGCGGTGGCGGTCACCTGCCCCGGTTCGCGCAGGGCCACGGTGTTGGCCCACTCCAGCAGCCGGCCGGGGCCCGCGCCGGTGACGGCCAGTCCGCGCAGCGCGTGGCGCAGCGCGACCATGCCGGTGGCCGCGCCGACCCCGTGGCCGGCCACGTCGCCGACGGCGAGCAGCACCCGCCCGTCGGGCAGCACCAGCACGTCGTACCAGTCGCCGCCGACCCGCTCGCGCTTGGCGGCGGGCCGGTAGCGGACGGCGGCGCGCAGCCCGGTGGCGCCCAGCGGCGGCGGCGCGGCGGGCAGGATCGCCTGCTGGAGCCGCAGCGCCAGTCGCTCGCGCTCGGCCGATTCCTGCTCGCTGTCGGCCAGCCGGGCCCGGGTCGCGCCGAGCGCGACCTCCGTCCAGTGCTGCGCCGACACGTCGTGGTAGGCGCCGCGCACGGCGCTCAGCGCGCCGTCGGCGTCCAGGACCGGTTCGGCCACCACCCGGGTGTAGCGCTGGGAGCCGTCCGGGCGGACCAGCCGGAACACCGCGGAGGCGGTGCGCAGGCGGTGCTGCACGGTGTCCAGCAGCCGCCGGACGGCGGGCTCGTCGTCCGGGTGGACGTGCCGGGCGAGGCGCGCCAGCGGGACGGCCGGGGCCCCGGGCGGCAGGCCGAACAGCTCGGGCAGGCCGGCGTTCCAGAGGATCCGGCCGGTGCCGGGCTGTTCCTCGAACCCGGCCACCCGGGCGAGGCGCTGGGCCTGGCGCAGCAGCGCGGTCTGGTCGGTCTCGCCGGGCCGGTCGGTGTCCCGCTGCCAGCTGAGCAGCAGCCGTCCGTCGAGCGGGGCGACCGCGATCCGCAGGGTGGTGGGCTGGGTGATGCCGCCGCCCTGGAAGACCAGGTGCAGGCGGTCGTCGGTGCGGGTCTCGCCGGTCTCGTGGGCGCGCAGCAGCGGTTCCAGCAGGCCGGTGGCGCAGGCCACCGGGTAGGCCTCCAGCAGGGAGGTGCCGTCCAGGCCGCTGCGGGGGCGGCCGAGCGGGTCGCGGAACGCCCGGTTGGTGCGCAGGATCGTGAAGTCGACGGTCCGCCCGTCCCGCAGGACGGGTTCGAGCAGCAGGGCGGGGTTCACCAGGCCGTCGAGGAGGTCGGCCTGCCGCTCGGGCGCGACGGCGGGTTCGGGACGGCCGAGGACGGTGGCGCACAGGTCGGCGAGGGCCCGCAGCTGGCGGCGCTGCGGCGTGCCGAGGGCGGGCGCGGGGCCGGGCCAGAGGACTTCCAGCGCGCCGCGGCGGCGGCCGTCGCCGAGCAGCGGGAGGACGGCCCGGGGTGTGTCGGGACCGCCGACGCAGGGGCCGGGCGGTGCCGGCTGGTCGGGCCAGTGCTCGGCGCCGGAGGCGAGGGCCTGGCGGACGGCGGCGGGGACGCCGGGCGGCACCCGGTTCCAGGCCTCGGCCTCGTCGGCCGGCAGGCCGGACTGGGCGGCGAGCGCGAGGGCGCCGGCGGGCAGCCGCTGCCAGACCAGGACGGCGTGGGCGCCGAGCGGGGCGGCGCCCTGGCGCAGGACGGCCTCGACGGCGCCGGCCAGGTCGGGCACGGCGGCCAGGGCCCGGACGGGGGGTGCCGCGGCGTCGGGCGGCTCGGGCGGCTCGGGGCGTCCGGACGGTCCCGGGGCATCGGGCGGCCAGGCCCGGCCGGGAGCGCCCGGTTCGGGGCCGGCCGGCTCGGCGGAGCGGCCGACGAGGTCGGCGGCCAGGGTGACGACCGGCACCCCGGCCTCCCGGGCGAGCCGGGCGAGGCGGGCGGCGGCCTCGGCGGGCGGGACGGTCAGGCGCTCGGCGAGCATCCCGGTGGCGAGGTCGACCAGCGCCCGGGTGCCCTCCTCGCCGCGCATCCGCTCGGCGGCGTGCTGGAGCCGCCGGACGGCGCCCGCGAGCTGCAGGGCGACGGCGTCCCCCGCGTCCGCCGCATCCGCCGCATCCGCCGCGATTCCACTCGCCGGGGGCGGGCTCCCGGGCGCGGCGGGGTCGCGCACGGTGTCGTCGCGCGGGGTGCCGTCCGGTGGCCCGGCGGTCATGAGGTGTCCAGCCAGTGCCGCATCCGCGCCAGCAGCTGCTCGGTGTCCACGGGCTTGGTGACGTGGTCGTCGGCGCCGGCGTCGAGGCTCTTGGCCCGGTCCCCGGCCATGGCCTTGGCGGTGACGGCGACGACCGGCAGGCGGGCGAAGCGCTCGTCCGCCCGGATGGCGGCGATGGTCGCGTAGCCGTCGAGGCCCGGCATCATCACGTCCATCAGCACCAGGTCGGTCTCGGGGTGGTCGCGCAGCAGGTCGAGTCCGGCGCGCCCGTCGGCGGCGTGCAGGACGGTCAGGCCGTGCTGTTCGAGGGCCGCGGCGAGGGCGAAGACGTTGCGGATGTCGTCGTCGACGATCAGCACGGTGCGCCCGGCGAGCGGCTCGTCGGCGCCGGCGCCGGGCCCGGCCGGGCCCGGGGCGACGGGGTGGCGGCCGCCCAGCAGGGCGATCAGGCGTTCGCGGACCTCGTCGAGCCCGGTGAGGAGTTCGAGGCGGTCGACGGTGGTGCCGAAGCTCCCGGCGGAGCCGCCGTCGCCGTGGTAGCCGAGCACGGGGGTGCTCTCCGGGAGGGCGGTGAGCAGCACGGCGGCGAGATCGCCGGTGCGGGCGAGGTCGACGAGCGCGCACCGGTACGGGCCGTCGGCGATGGCGGCGCGCAGGGTGCCTTCGTCGCCCGCGGTGCGGACGGCCGTGGGCGGGTCGTCGCCGTGGGCCTCGACGGCGGTCCGGGTGAGCAGGGTCAGCAGGGCCGGCGGGTCGGCCTCGACGACCAGGACGCGGGCCTCGGCGGCCGGGGCGGTGGGGGGCCGGTCGCGGCGGGCGAGCGGGAGGTAGAAGCTGAAGCGGCTGCCCCGGCCGGCCGTGGAGCGGACGGTGAGGGCGCCACCGAGCAGCCGGGCGAGTTCGCGGCTGATCGACAGGCCGAGGCCGGTGCCGCCGTAGCGGCGGCCGGTGGTGCCGTCGGCCTGCTGGAAGGCGCCGAAGATGGAGTCGAGGTGGGCCGGGTCGATGCCGATGCCGGTGTCGTCGACGTGGAAGGCCACCGCGGCCTCCGCCTGGCCGAGTTCGGCGGGCAGCGCGCCGGCGTCGACGCGTTCGATGCGCAGGTCGACCCGGCCGTCGTCGGTGAACTTGATGGCGTTGGACAGGAGGTTGCGCAGCACCTGGCGCAACCGGGCCTGGTCGCTGACGAGTTCGGGCGGCACGCCATCCTCGACGGTGATCCGGAAGGCGAGGTCCTTCTGGTCGGCGAGCGGCTTGAAGGCGGCCTCGACGTAGGCCAGCAGCTCCTGGAGGGTGAAGGGTTCGGGGCTGAACTCCATCTTGCCGGCCTCGACCTTGGAGAGGTCGAGGATGTCGTTGATGAGCTGGAGCAGGTCGGAGCCGGCCGAGTGAATGACGCCCGCGTACTCGACCTGTTTGGGGGTGAGGTTGCCGGCCGCGTTCTGGGCCAGGAGCTGGGCGAGGATCAGCAGGCTGTTGAGCGGGGTGCGCAGTTCGTGGCTCATGTTGGCCAGGAACTCCGACTTGTACATCGAGGTGAGGCTCAACTGTCTTGCGCGTTCCTCAAGTTCCTGCCTGGCCTGTTCGATCTCCAGGTTCTTGGCCTCGATGTCGCGGTTGCGGTCGGCGAGTAGCCCGGCCTTCTCGGCGAGTTCGGCGTTGGAGCGCCGGAGCTCCTCCTGTCCTTTCTGCAACTCCTCTGAGCGGGCCTGGAGTTCGGCGGTGAGACGCTGGGACTCGCCGAGCAGTTCGTCGGTGCGGGCGTTGGCGAGCAGGGTGCCGATGTTGACGCCGCAGGCCTCGGCGAACTGCTCCAGGAAGTCACGGTGGACGGCGCTGAACGGGTGGACGGAGGCGAACTCCATGACGCCGAGCAGCCATTCCTCCAGGGCGATCGGCAGGATCACCACCGAGCGGGCGTGGGTGGCTCCCGCGCCGGAGGCGATGGTGGCGTAGTCGGCCGGCAGGTCGTCGAGGGCGACGGTGCGACGGCTGCGGGCGGCCTGGCCGACCAGCGACTCGCCGAGCCGCACCCGCGCGGGGGCGCCGCCGCCGGTCGGCGGCCCGTAGGCGCTGATCCGGGCCAGCCCGGTGGACTCGCCGTCCTCCTCGGCCAGGTAGAAGGCGCCGTACTGGGCGCCGACCAGCGGGGTCAGCTCGTCGGTGATCAGTTCGGCGACCGCGCGGATGTCGCGCTTGCCCTGCATGGCGGCGGTGAAGCGGGCGAGGTTGGTCTTCAGCCAGTCCTGTTCCTGGTTGGCGCGGGTGGTCTCGCGCAGGGACTCCACCATGAAGTTGACGTTGTCCTTGAGGTCGGCGACCTCGCCGGAGGCGTCCACGGTGATCGAGCGGGTGAGGTCACCGGCCGCGACGGCGCTGGTGACCTCGGCGATCGAGCGCACCTGCCGGGTGAGGTTGCCGGCGAGTTCGTTGACGTTCTCGGTCAGCCGCTTCCAGGTGCCGGAGACACCCTCCACCTCGGCCTGGCCGCCGAGCCGGCCCTCGGTGCCGACCTCGCGGGCCACCCGGGTCACCTCGTCGGCGAACGATCCGAGCTGGTCGACCATCGTGTTGACGGTGGTCTTGAGCTCCAGGATCTCGCCCCGCGCGTCCACGTCGATCTTGCGGGTGAGGTCGCCCCCGGCGACCGCCGTCGTCACCTGGGCGATGTTGCGCACCTGGCTGGTGAGGTTGTGCGCCATGAAGTTGACGTTGTCGGTGAGGTCCTTCCACGTCCCGGCGACGTTGGGGACGCGTGCCTGGCCGCCGAGCCGCCCCTCGGTGCCGACCTCCCGGGCCACCCGGGTCACCTCGTCGGCGAACACCGAGAGGGTGTCCACCATGGTGTTGATCGCGCCGGCGAGCGCGGCCATCTCGCCCTTGGCCTCCACGGTGATCTTGCGGGAGAGGTCGCCCCGGGCGACGGCGGTGGCCACCTCGGACATCGAGCGGACCTGGCCGGTGAGGTTGGAGGCCATCACGTTGACGTTGTCGGTCAGGCCCTTCCAGGTGCCCGACACGCCTCGGACGGTGGCCTGGCCGCCGAGGTTGCCCTCGGTGCCGACCTCCCGGGCCACCCGGGTCACCTCGTCGGCGAAGGCCGAGAGCTGGTCGACCATCGTGTTGATGGTCTCCTTGAGCAGCAGGATCTCGCCGCGCGCGTCGACCCGGATCTTCTGGGTGAGGTCGCCCCCGGCGACCGCGGTGGTGACCTCGGCGATGGCGCGCACCTGCGCCGTGAGGTTGTCCGCCATCCCGTTGACCGACTCGGTGAGGTCCTTCCAGGTGCCCGAGACGTCACGGACGTCGGCCTGGCCGCCGAGCCGGCCCTCGCTGCCGACCTCCCGGGCCACCCGGGTCACCTCGTCGGCGAACGCCGAGAGCTGGTCGACCATCGTGTTGACGGTGTTCTTGAGTTCCAGCAGCTCGCCGCGCGCGTCCACCTCGATCTTCTGGGTGAGGTCGCCGCGCGCCACCCCCGTGGTCACCTGGGCGATGTTGCGCAGCTGCCGGGTGAGGTCGCCGGCCATCGCGTTGACGGCGTCGGTGAGTTCCAGCCAGGTCCCGGCCGCGCCGGGGACGTGCGCCTGGCCGCCGAGCCGCCCCTCGGAGCCGACCTCCCGGGCCACCCGGGTCACCTCGGAGGTCACCCGGGCGAGTTGTTCCACCATGCCGTTGAAGACGGCGGCGATCTCACCGGGCACGCCCGGCAGGTCCGGTCCGAGGCGGGTGCGGAAGTCGCCGTCGCGCACCGCCGTCAGTCCGGCGAGCAGCTGCCGCAGGACCTGGTCGGGCTGGTCCGCGCGGCCCGCGCCGGCCACCGGGGCGCGGCCCGGAGCCTGGTGCTCGTCCATCCGTCCACCGTCCGGATCGGCCGCACGGCCGGATCGCCCGACGGGCGGGCCCGGCCGCCGGGAGCGGCGGCGCCGCCCCGCCTCCCACTGTGCCACCGTCGCGCGGCGCGTGACGCGCGGAACGCCCGGTGCCGCGGTGGCGGCGGGGGTGGTTTGCCGCCCCGCCGCCGGGTAGACGCGGGCGCGAGGACGCGGAACCGGAAAGGAGCGCCGCCATGCCCCGAGGATCGAGCCCCAAGCGGGAGCGCCAGTACGAGCACATCAAGGAGAGCGCGCTGGATCGCGGCCAGAGCGAGAAGCGCGCCAAGGAGATCGCCGCCCGGACGGTCAACAAGGAACGCGCCCGGCACGGCGAGTCGAGGACCGCGAGCCGCAGTTCCACCCACGACATGTCCTCCGGCCGGCGGGGCGGGCAGCGCTCGCACCGGGGCGCCGGCGGGCCGACCTACGACCAGCTGTACAACGAGGCCAGGCAGCGCGGCATCAAGGGCCGTTCGAAGATGAACAAGCGAGAGCTGTCCCACGCGCTGGGCCGGTGAGGTCCGACGAGACAGGTGAGAGCGCCATGACCGTCCCGACCGTCCCACCGCCCGGCCATCCCGACACCGAGCCGTTCCCGCATCCGCACCCGCACCCGAATCCCGCGCCGCGGCCGGAGCCCGACCCGGCGCCGCCGCCGGTGCCGCCGTTCCCGCCGCCGGATCCCGACCCGGGCCCGCCGACCGAACCGCGGCCGGTCGGCTGAGCACACCCGCCGACGCACGCCCGCCTGAACGGGCCCTCTACCCGCCGAGCCTGCGGAGCCACAATGGTTGTTGAGGATGTCGCTTCAAGGAGGTGTGGTTGGCATGTGAACGGGACCGGCGCTGTCCGGG